>NZ_JBJMBA010000045.1:0-189034 GCF_045799135.1 Weissella sp. MSCH1
GGGATATCCTTTCGAGGGTATTTTGGGCAGACTGGTTGCAGCTGGTCTGTCCTTTTTTATTTTTACACCCAAAAACCAAAAAAGGTACCAACAACCAATCGCGTGAGCGAGTGGTCATCAGTACCAAATATTTTAGAGCCTCTTTTTTGCTAGGGTTGCAATGTGCCGGGGTTTTCCGTCATTACCGTAATCACAACAGTCTGCTTATTTGCTTCCCATTGTGCCTCGGCACCTGTGCCAAGCTGTTGCTGCGTTTGTTGGGCTAGAAAACCAGCTTCCAACGCGAAACTTGCATGATTGTTTTCATCAAAACGGGTACTGACCACAGGGCCATCTAACCGCCAGACTTGTTCCGTTGGCTTCTTTGACGTCAATGTTAAGAATCCAAATCCAGCATCCATGAAAAACGTTTCGAGTGCCATGACACCTGTTAAGTCAACATCACGGGCAAGGGCCTTACCGGCCCAATAAATAATTTCTGATTCATCGTCTTGCAACAATTCTGGTAGCAAGCGGTCACGCAATAGCGTCAATGCGAATAAATTCATTTCCGTCGTTTGTCCTGATTCCGACATAACGCACTCCTTTTATTACAGTTTCATAAACTAATTATAGTGTATTCTAGCCATATTTGCCAATAATTTACATTAGTGTTACAATAAAATTCTTGAAAGGATGGATTGTGGCATGACTTTACCTGATAATCCGTTAATAAATAGCACGTTGGGATTAATCAATGGTGACCTTTTTGCACAAAAAATCATCATGGGCGACAGTTCACAATGGAGCAGCGATTCATCGCTAACGTTAGCAACTATCGATAGCTTATCTAACGGCTACATTTTAACCGACATCATGACCCAGTTTACATACTGGTATACAACTGGCGCTTATACCGCGGATGGCGCACCCCAGCATGCTGGCGACGTCACCCGTATGGCCATTGAAAATTTCCGTCAAACCCAAGATCCATTTACGTCGGGCGGGCGAGATGAAAGTGATAACGCGAACGGTGCATTACTTCGAATTACACCCGTCGTGTTATACCTACAAGCAACGTACGGGGAAGATTTCATTAAAGATGACCCTGCTATGTTAACGTTGCACCAAGTGGGTGGCTTGACACACAACCATCCACGTTCATTAATTGCGATTGGCTTATACGCCATGTTACTAAACGGCCTATTGAGTGGTATGAGTTTACCAGCGGCCTTTGACTTCGCAATTAGTAATTCCTATGAATATTACGCAAAACATGCGGTCTTCGCAGATGAGTTGGTCGCTTTTGAAGCATTAAACACACCTGATTTTGAAAATATGCCAATCGAATCTTTGCATGCATCAGGTTATGTCGTCGACACATTGGCTGCGACAATATGGGTGTTATTGAACAGTCAAAACTACGAGGACGCGTTAACGATCGCTGCTGGTTTACCGGGTGAACCGACTCGGATTATGCCGTTAGTTGGTGCAGTTGCCGGCTTGATGTATCATCAAGCGCAATTGCCCACAACGTGGCTAAACGCACATGAATTAACGATTGTTACACGAGTGCTTGAAAAAGCAGAGCAAAGCGGTCGCTTTGCTTGCCCAGACACACACCCAGTCGAATAGGTGATTAAACCAGAGCCTGATTCAGGACTCTGGTTTTCTTGTTTAGAAAGGAACGTTTTATAATGGCAATTATGTGGCACAGTATATCCGGTGTTTTAATGATTCTTGGTTTGGTAGGTACCGGATACGCCCTACTAAAAATGCATATTTTCAACGATGATGATGAGCGCTTAAGTAAGTTTTTATCTGGATTTGTCACTAAAATTGCCATACCTGCTTATCTGATTGTTAGCATTCCGGAAGACTTTACACCGCAAACACTACTAGCAATCGGGCCAAAATTAGTCTTACCGATTGCAAGCATGTTAGCATTATTCGCTCTGTCATTTTTAATCGCGAAATTAATCAAGGTAAGTCCACACCATAAAGGATTATTCCAATCATTGTTTTTCAATTCAAATACCGTCACGGTGGGATTACCGGTTAACATGGCACTATTCGGTAAAGATAGTTTGCCATACGTCTTGGTCTACTATATGGCTAATACCATCGTCTTTTGGACATTAGGCGTTTATATGATTGAACGAGACACGGCAACCGGTCGAAAATTTAGTCTCCGTAAAACCCTGAAGGGGATTTTTACACCGCCGATGATTGCCCTAATCATCGCCGTGATTTTAGTCCTGGCACGCATTCAATTACCAACCTTTATTCGGACCGATTTAACTGATCTGGGTAATACAAACGTTCCGTTATCACTAATTTTCATTGGTTTTTCCATTGCTAAAGCTCAAAAAACCGACTTAATCCCTGATCGGGAAAATTTGACACTTGCCTTAGGACGCTTTGTCCTGGCACCTAGCGTCATGGCCTTAATGATGATGCCCTTTGAGCTCCCTAAATTGCTTAAAGCGGTCTTTATCATTCAATCCGCTATGCCAACGATGACAAATGCAGCTGTCATGGCGCGCGAATTAAACGGAGATTTTAGATTTGCGTCTATTTCAATCACACAAACAACCTTATTGATGTTAGTCGTTATTCCAATTTTAATGATTTTAGTCAGTTAAACAAAAGAAACGCCCTGTCTCAAACACGAGACGGGGCGTTTTCTGTTAGATAAACATATTTAAAATCAAGACGATAATCAAACCAACCACCGCAATCAACGATTCTAGGACCGTCCAAATTTTAAGTGTTTGCTTAACGTCGAGGTCAAAGTATTCTTTAAACATCCAGAAGCCAGCATCGTTAACGTGTGACGCTGCAAGAGAACCGGCACCAATAACCAAGACCATAAGGGCAGGATCAACACCCGCTTGATGCATCAACGGTTGGACCAAGCCAGCAGCAGTAAGCGCAGCAACCGTGGCTGAACCAAGCGCCACACGTAGGATAACCGTAATCACCCATGCTAGGATCAATGGCGAGATGTTAACGTGGGCGAAGAGGGTCGCTACTTGATCTGAAATACCACCATCAATCAAGATTTGCTTGAAAGCGGCACCACCGCCAATAATCAACAACAACATGGCAATTGACTTAACTGACTCTTCAATCGTGGCGGCCATTTCTTTAACCGTCTTATGTTGATGCCATCCCATTGACCACAGTGCAAATAGCAGGGAAATAATCATCGCACCAACTGGATTACCAATCATTGTCACAAACGCATCCAAGCCTTTAACTTTTGCAGCGTTAAAAGGTTGCCCATTATTCACGATGATCGAGTAGATGGTCGTAATTCCCATCAAAATAACTGGGAACAATGATGTTAACAACGATAGTCCAAATGAGGGAGTTTGCTTTAAATCAAACTGCTTCACTTCACCAAATGCCGTCAATTCACGCTTCACTGTGAAAGCCTCTGGTGCATAGGTTCTCGCTAATTTCGCGAAAACCGGACCGGCAATGATTGCAGCTGGAATGGCAACAACCAATCCTAGTACCAATACTTTACCCGGATTAGCACCTAAAGCGCCCGCAATGGCAGTTGGTGCTGGGTGAGGGGGTAAAAACCCGTGGGTGACTGACAAGGCAGCGGCCATCGGAATACCCAGGTACAACAACGGTACACCCAACTCAAGCGCAATGGCGAAGACGATTGGGATTAACAAAACCATACCTACTTCGAAAAAGAGGGCAATACCGATAATGAAGGCGGCAATCATTACCGCAATCTGTACACGCTTGCGACCAAACAAATTGATCAATGTGTGTGAAATGCGGTAAGCCCCACCAGCATCTTCAACCAAGCGCCCAAGCATTGCGCCAAATCCAAACACAATTGCAAGTTCGCCTAATGAGCTACCAATTCCATTTTGAATCGAAACTGGAATTTGCGCAAAATTCATGCCGAGACCAAGTCCAACAGCCACAGCCGTTAAGATCAACGCGATAAACGTGTTCATCTTAACCTTAATAATTAAAAACAATAAGAGTAGAATGCCTACAAATAATACGAGTAATGAGCTCATAATCTTAATTCTCCATATATCCCCAAATAAATATCTCAATGCGACTGCTATGTCGTACCACTATTATAAAGTTAGTTTAACTAAATGTAAACGCTTTCCTTATTGAGTTTAAATTAATGACAAAACAGTCATATTTAAAAAGCGTATAATAGTTATAGATATTTAATTTTGGGGGATTAAGATGGGATCACGGCTAATTCACGCGGCAATCGCACAAAAATTAATGACCATTCATTCTTTTTTAGATGATGGGTTTTTCCTTGGTAATGAGGCACCTGACGCTGATAAAACGTCTGATTTGACTAAAGGGGACACCCATTTTCTTGTACCAAGCAATCGTGGCACACAACGAATTGATCTCGGCCAATTTTTAACGCAATACCCTAGCAGCCTCACTGACAACTTCATGCTGGGGTACTATACGCATTTGGTTGCTGATGAACTTTGGTTACAGGACATCTTCAGCAACCATATTCCGGTAGGCCCCGTTGAAGCTCGACAACAATTGTTGACGCTGTATTATCAAGATTTCCAGCAATTGAATCGTTTCTTAATTAATCAATATGCACTGGTACCTTACAAACGGGATATCACACCTGTTGTACCCACTACGGCGAACTTGGATGCATTACGTCAGTTAATGGCCGAATACAATCATGATTTCAACCTAATCGATGCGCACCCGTTACAATTATTGCAACAATCTGAAGTGGAAAACCATATCGCCAAGGTCGTAAAAGTGATGACAGACATGATTAACAGCGGGCGACTCGTAGATCAGCTAATCATGCCACAAGACAAGGGGGATTTATAATGAAAAAATTTTGGTTAATCTTAATTAGTGTACTAGCCGTGATTGGTGTGTTAATTTTTGCGGGCATTCAAATTGAACGTCACGTGGTGGCCAATAAGGCCACCACGTTATTACCTGTTGTTAGCGGCACACACACCACCGGTGTTGATTTGAAAAATGTTGAACTCGCTCCAACCACGCCCCAAAATGTTGCCTTAAAATTAAATAATGAAGCTTTTAATCTTAAACAAAGTGCCAACGGTTGGGTAACTGATGCTTCAGCACAAGTCACTGGTGATACAGTCACCTATACCATTAAGACGGACAAACTGTCACAAACAATGCTTAATCTTGGTCTGCGTACAAATGGTGACCAAATTGATTCATTGGGTAGTAAAATTATCCAATCAATGCAAGCTAGCGGGGCAAAACATCCGAAATTGGTTATTAATGTCACCAATGACACGGGAGATTCTTTGAAATCACTAACTTACCGGTAACGTCGGTAATCAAAAAAACGGTAGACGTCAGCATGATGTCTACCATTTTTCTATTGCACATATAAGTGCTTATGCAAGGAGCAGCCAGGATTAAAGAGGGCCCCGCAATTCTCACATTGATCAATTGTTTCATAATGTGCGTAGGTCATTTGCAATCCACAGACACCGCACAACACAATCTTTTGTTGGGTTTGTGCTGCGTAACGACCGAATGGGTGGCTTTCGTCTGCCTGATGGCATTCATAACAGGCATAAAATTTGCCACAAGTCGCACAGCGATTGGCGATAACATCACGGTCACTATGCCAGTGAACACACCGGCCTGCGGTATCTAAAACATTGCCCCATATTATTGTTTTTTCCATACTATTATGGTCACATAGCTCACCAAACAATACAACTTTTCTTTTTAGGCACAGATATAAAACAAATATAGCCTTTTTTTAAGGACAATAAGTGTGTGATTTAACAAACTAAGTTGTTTTTTAAGGTTTCTTTGACAAGCATTTTTCGACAGGTATATTAAATTTTGTAAGCTCTAATGGCTTTCAAAGGGGGTGGATACATGTGAGTCGAATGAAATAGGATAGTTAATATATGCACAAAACAACATACGATTAATGGGGGATTATCATGGTTAAACAAAAAATTGCAGTCATCGGTGCATCACACGGCGGTCACGAAGTCGCACTAGAATTGTTAACGCAGTCCGATGCATACGATGTCACGGTCTTCGAGGCCGGTGACTTCATTTCATTTATGTCTTGTGGGATGGAACTCTATCTAACCGAGGCGGTCCAAAATGCTGAGCTTGTCCGAAATTTCAAGCCATCAGATCTAGAAAAATATGGTGGTCATGTACGTAATAACGCGAAAGTCACAGGTATTGACGCGACGAACCACACACTCACAATTAATAACCAGGACTTATTCACTTATGACAAAGCAGTCTTAAGTGTGGGTGTAACACCCGCACACTTAACCATCCCCGGTTCGAATTTAGCCAACATTATTCCGATGCGTGGTTACGATTGGGCCAAACGTATTAAACAATACCTCAACGATGCAACTATCAAAGACGTCACCGTTATTGGGGCTGGGTACATTGGTATTGAGGCCGTTGAAGCGCTGGTGAGAGCTGGCAAAAACGTGACCGTCCTAGACATGTTACCTCGTGTGTTAGCCGCTTACCTGGACGCCGATATGACGGACATAATCACGCAAGAATTAATTGCCCATGGCGTCAACGTAAAAGTCGGTGAGGCCATCACTGCATTCGAGGGATCGGAAAATGAGGGCGTGACAGCCGTCGTAACTGACCAGGGAACCTATGCGACCGACTTAGTCATTGAAGGCATTGGGGTAACCGCAAACACGGCACCCTTTGCAGATACGTTAGCGCTCGATAAACGAGGCTGGATTGAGACAACCCGTAATTTCGAAACCAATTTACCAGATGTCTATGCCATTGGTGACGCTGTGAAGCCTTACTATATTCCAACTGGACAGCAACAGCCGGTAGCCTTAGCTTCCACCGCACGTCGCGAAGCCCAATATGTCGCCCAACGAATTATGGGCAACAAGCATGATGTTGATTTCAAAGGGGTTGTTGGCGCCTCAGCTTTAAAAGTTTTTGATTATACATTCGCCTCAGCCGGCCTAAACAGCGTCACGGCTGAGCGGTCAAACATTAAAATTTCAGCCGTCACCTACACCGATACGCGTCAGCCAGCTTTCGTTCCCACCAGTGAAGGGAACGGGGACATTATTGTCCGCTTAGCGTTTAATCCTGATTCACGAATCATTTTAGGTGGCGCTATTATGGCGCGTGATTACGATGTTACCGGCTTTGGTAACACGTTGGCCCTAGCCATTGCACAAAAAATGACCGTGGATGATTTAGCAGAAGCCGACTTTTTCTTCCAGCCAGGATTCGACCGGCAATGGTCAGTATTAAATTTGGCCGCTCAAAAAGCTTGCCACTATGGTGAATTCACCAAATAAAAGTAGCTTATTTTAATAAAGTCGTGTTAACAGCGGTGCTGATTCTTAGTGATTCAGCACCGCTGTTAAGATGTGCCATTATAACCCTCAAAACGTTTGTATGATATTAAATGCAGTCGTGAGCCGTCGACAAGGGCTAAAATATTGTTATAATGAAGTCACCTAATCAATGTATGCGCTTTCTTTACCACAACAACTATTGGAGCATAAAATGACACAACCAAAATTATTCCTAGATATGGATAATGTTCTTGTTGATACATTATCCGTTTTAAACAAGATTGACATGCGACAACAATCTGTAGAAAAACCAGATCAAATTCCTGGCATTTTCCGGGATTTGCCACCAATGCCTGGTGCAATTGAAGCCGTGAAGCAACTAGCTGCTGAATATGACATCTATGTTTTATCAACTGCGCCTTGGCAAAATCCAAGCGCTTGGCAGGATAAATTAATTTGGCTACAACATTATTTTGGGGAAGATAACAGTAGTCCAATTTATAAACGAATCATTTTAGCCCACGATAAGGCTGTCGCACATTTTGGTGGTGGCATACTAGTGGACGACCGGCCTTATCACGGTGCAAGTGACTGGGATGACCCAGATGCTGACAGCATCTGGCTCCAATTCGGTGCCGACCCTCGGCTAACGTGGTCAAATGAGCTCGTGTCGTTTTTGCTAGATGTTTCACAAATCCAAGACGTGACGGATACGCTAAGAGAAGCAGTATCAGTCGTAGCAGAACGTGGCCATTTCTACGTGCATGGTGATAAAACCGAATTTGACAAGGCCCATTGGGAATAAATGATTCTTTTAAAAGAGACAGTCATCAACACGACTGTCTCTTTTTTTGATTGTGAATGAAAGTTTTTGAACGAAAAACATTGCAAAAGGCACCAAATAACACTATAGTTACTGGTGAAAAGGAAGCGCTTACATTTGTATAGGTGAATGATTATGATGATTTCAGAACGACAAGACAAAATATTAGCATTGATTCAAAAACGCGGTCGCATATCAATCCGCGAGCTGCAAGAACTGCTATTAGTGTCTGTATCAACAATGCGACGAGATTTGGACAAGTTAGCAGACGAAGGGCTAGTGAAACGAATTCATGGTGGGGTCGAACTGATAAGTCAACACCCCACACTACAACCCGAAATTGCCATTGCCGACAAAACCAAATTGAATCAACCAAGCAAACAACAAATTGCCCTGACCGCAATTGCCCAACTGCAAGGAGGTGAAACGCTCTACCTAGATGCAGGTACAACAACTGGGGCCATGATTGCATTACTTGGCCAAGTGACGCCAGCGCCTTTGGTCGTTACCAATTCAGTTCACCATGCATCGCAGTTAGCTGATTTAATGGTGCCGGTAGTTGTCATTGGCGGTCAAGTAAAGCTATCTACTAACGCAACTGTGGGTATGACAGCGGCTGAACAACTCGGACAACTTGCCTTTGATGTAAGTTTTATTGGTGCTGATGCGATTGACCTTACTGCAGGGATTACGACACCTGACCTAGAGGAAGCGGCCATTAAGCGTTTGGTTATCGCACATTCACGGCATGCATTCGTTTTGGCAGATGCCAGTAAGTTTAATCAACGGGCATTTGCCAAAGTAGCTGACTTGGAAGAAGTAACGATTATTACTGAACCAAATTCGGCAACACAATTGGCTTCATATCAGACAAAAACACAAATAAAGATCGGAGACCAATCATGATTTATACAGTCACCCTCAATCCATCGATTGATTACGTGATGGCAGTGCCAAATTATATCAGTGGTGCGACTAACCGGGCCCAGACCACTAATGCCTATCCTGGTGGCAAAGGGATTAACGTCAGCCGGATTTTAGAAGCTAATAAAGTTAACAATCAGGCGTGGGGGTTACTCGGGGGGTATACCGGTACTTTTATCGCAACATCTCTGCAGACTTTAGGAATTAAAACTGACTTCACACCAATTCAAGGCACAACTCGGATTAACGTGAAATTAAAGTCTCGCGAAGAAACTGAGATAAACGCATTGGGGCCTCAAATTACTGATGCAGAATGGCAGACTTTTAAACAGAAATTTTCAAAATTGCAACCAGCAGATACCGTTGTATTTTCCGGTAGTTTACCTAGTACGCTACCACACGATGCTTATCAACAATTAATTCAGCTGGTGGTTAGTAAACAAGCTAATTTTATTATTGATACGACCGGCGATGATTTAAAACAAGCATTGGCTCTGCACCCGTTATTGGTCAAACCCAATCGTGACGAAGTGCAAGCACTATTTGAACTGACAGATATCAGTTTGAACAGTTTGAAACTCGCTGGTCAACAATTAATTGCTGGCGGTGCCCAACAAGCAATTATTTCGCTCGGTGGTGATGGCGCATTATTATTTGCCAATAACCATGTGTACTTTGCTGAACCAATCGCAGGGGACTTACAAAACTCAGTTGGGGCTGGGGATTCGATGATTGGTGGTTTCTTAGCACAGTGGATAATTGAAGAAGACCCGGTGACTGCATTTAAATTGGGGGTCGCAAGCGCAACCGCAACGGCATTTAGCGAAGATATTGCCACGCAAACAAAAATTAGGTCCGTCTTGGATCACGTACACATAACTGAAATTGGTTAATTAAACGGGGGGTTAATCATGCAAATTAATGATTTGCTAGCGGCAGAGACAATGATTTTGAATCTGGCCGCCACAGACAAAATTGGGGCTTTTAAGGAAATGATTGCTGGTTTGAAACAAGCAAATCGGATTTCAAATGAGGCTGATTTCTTAGAGGGGATTTTGGCACGGGAGGCACAAACGTCAACAGGTTTAGGTGATGGGATTGGCATTCCACACGCAAAGAATGCAGCGGTGCTTCAACCAACAATTGTATTCGCCCGTTCTGAAACGGGGGTTGCGTACGATGCGCTAGACGGTCAACCAGTGCACTTACTCTTTATGATTGCTGTCCCAGACACGGCTAGTAATACACATCTGGAAGCACTAGCTAATTTGTCACGATTCTTGTTACGTGATGGATTTACAACCCAATTAATGGCCGCCAAAACGCCGGCTGAAGTGCGCCGACTATTTGATGAATCATCGCCAAATTCATTGGGAGAAGAAGGGACGATAGCTAATGAGAACGCGCCGTTGTTAGTTGCCGTGACGGCCTGTACAACCGGCATTGCGCATACCTATATGGCTGAAGAAGCATTAAAAAAGCAAGCTGCTGCAATGGGCGTGCGTATTAAAGTTGAAACGAACGGTGCCAGTGGTGTTGGGAACAAACTGAATGCGCACGATATCGCGGCAGCCGACGGCGTCATTATTGCGGCAGACAAAAAAGTTGACATGGCCCGTTTTGCGGATAAGCCCCTGATCAACGTACCCGTTGCCGAGGGGATTCGTCATCCTGAAAAACTGATTACCCAGGCCTTAGATAGTCATGCACCAATCTATCAAACAACGGAAACCGTCACGCACTCAGACGCGAATGAGAAACTGTCCCTTGGTAAGGCTTTTTACCGTCATCTCATGAGCGGTGTCTCAAGCATGCTACCATTCGTCATTGGTGGTGGGATTGCGATTGCGCTGGCTTTTTTAATCGACCAAACACTTGGCGTTCCCCAATCTGCTTTATCGCAACTCGGAACTTACCATCCCGCTGCTGCATTCTTTAAGCAAATTGGTAATACCGCTTTTAACTTCATGCTTCCAGTCCTGGCTGGATACATTGCTTATTCAATCGCTGAAAAGCCTGGGCTAGTGGCTGGTTTCGTGGCTGGTGCGCTTGCTGCAAATGGGTACAGCATTTTCAATGTTGGCTTGAACGCTTCACACCAACCAGTGCCATCAGGATTTTTAGGGGCATTGGTCGGCGGATTCTTGGCTGGTGGTGTCATGTTAATGCTTAAGCGAGCCTTCGCATTTTTGCCAAAAGCCCTAGATGGCATCAAGTCAATTCTATTTTTCCCAGTCCTGGGTGTTATCGTAACAGGCTTTTTAATGTTGCTGATCAACATTCCAATGTCGGCCATTAACAGTGGCTTGAACGGCTTTTTATCTAGCTTGAATGGTACTAACGCCATCCTACTAGGTGCACTACTCGGTGGGATGGAGGCAATCGATATGGGTGGTCCAGTTAACAAAGCCGCCTATGTCTTTGGAACCGGTACACTTGCCGCTAGTGTTGCAACCGGCGGGTCAACTGTCATGGCCGCCGTCATGGCTGGCGGGATGGTGCCACCGTTGGCGATCTTTGTCGCAACATTATTGTTCAGACATAAGTTCAGTCAAAAGAACCGCGAAGCCGGCCTAACCAACATTGTCATGGGATTAAGTTTCATCACAGAAGGGGCGATTCCATTTGCAGCGGCTGATCCAGCGCGTGCCATCCCAAGTTTTGTTGCTGGTTCAGCGTTGGCAGGTGGATTAGTAGGCCTAGCAGGGATTAAATTATTGGCACCACACGGCGGTATCTTCGTGGTTGCCTTAACAAATTCACCATTGTTATACTTGCTCTTCGTAGCCATTGGTGCAATCGTAGCGGGCGTCATCTACGGGTTACTAAAAGTACCTGACGCGGATTAAAAGAAATGGGGGACATTAGCATGTCTTTAAATTGGGGAATTATTGGTACTGGCACGATTGCCAACGAAATGGCAGCAAGTTTATTAGCGCACCAGCAACCGGCTATGGCTGTGACGGCTCGAAATCAAGCAAAACTGACAGCCTTTGCCGAACAGTATCAAATTCCAAAAACCTACGAGACAGTCGCGGATTTATTAGCCGATGAAACAATTGATGCTGTCTATATTGCAACGCCACATAATACACACTTTGACTTTATCAAACAGGCTTTGGCGCATCAAAAACACGTGTTAGCAGAAAAAGCGATAACTGTCTCTAACGAAGAGTACGCTATCGTTCGAAAGTTAGCCCAGGACGCTGGATTAGTTCTCTTAGAGGCGATGACACCAGTACACATGCCTCTTTTCAAGCGACTTCGTGAACTCATTAATCAAGGCGCATTGGGGCAGATTAAGGTGATTAACACAACCTTTGGCAGTCATAAGCCTTACGATCCAAATAATCGATTCTTTAATCCTGACTTAGCAGGCGGGGCACTACTTGATATTGGTGGTTATGCAACACAGGCCACTGTCTACTTTATGAACAGTACGCCAAGCAGAGCAAAATCGATGATGGTCCCTTTTGAAACCGGGGTTGATGAACAATCAGTGACGATTCTAGCAAATGAAAATCATGAAATGGCGACCATCACATTATCAATGCAAGCTAAGCAACCTAAGGCCATTACAATTTCCGGCACTAAAGGGTACCTACGTATCCCAGATTTTCCACGCGCTGATACAGCCATTTGGTATCACACCGATACCGGCGAGTCAGAAGAAATTGCATTAGGAAATTCTGCAGACGCTTTGTGGTATGAGATTTCAGATTTTGAGCAAGCGGTCCAAGACCATAAAGTTGCTCTTGAATTTGTCAATTTAACAGAGATGCAATTCGAAACCTTAGCTAAAATTCAACAAGAATGGTAATAATTGCATTATTTAGCGGCGTTGCGCACAACGCCGCTTTTTATTGTTAAAATGAATACGAAAGATACGGAGGGGCAAGATGAGTGAAAAAGAACGGATAACAATAAATGATATCGCCCGTCTAGCCGGCGTCGGGAAAAGCACCGTCTCACGTTATTTAAATAACGGGTCAATTAGCGCAAAAACGCGGGCTAAGCTAGATGCTGTCGTCAAAGAGTATGATTATGAGCCTAATCGATTTGCCCAAAGTTTGAAAAAAACATCCAGTGGCATGATCGGGGTTGTGGTCCCCACATTTGCCTCATTTGCTTTGACGGAGATGATGCGTGGCATGGATGATGTCAATCAAGGAGATTTTTTCTTAACCATTAACACCTATCACGATGCCAAGCGCCAAGTTGAAGCAGTTAAACAGCTTGCCCAACAAAATGTCGATGGTATTGTCGTGATGACTGGGCAAATTACTAGTGAGATGACCGCTGCACTACAACAAGTATCCGTACCAGTTGTTGTGCAGGGTCAACAGTCACGACACTTTGAAACCGTTAACGTTGATAACCAACATGCCGGTGAGTTACTCGTACCACTAATTGCCACTGTTAAACCAACGGATGTGTTGTTACTTGGTGTCGATCCAAATAGTGACTACAATGTTGGACAAACCCGTTTCAACGCGATAATTCAAGCTTTAGACAACAACATGCAACGGCTTTATACGACATTTGATCGTACTGAAACGGCTGAAATTATGCGCAACTACCTCGCAACACATACGTCGCCCAAATACATCATTGCAGCAACTGACACGATTGCGTTAGGGGCACTAGCAGCATTGCAAGAGCTGCACGTCGCCGTACCTGCAAACACCAAAATCGTCGCGTTTGACAATACCCCGGCTGCCGAAATCGTGACACCAGGTTTAAGCACGGTTAGTTTCGACTATTTTGCGTTAGGCCAATGGCTATATCGCCGTTTAAAGGATCTATCTCAAACGGAACCCGTCTTAACCGATCCCTTGCTGCGTGGCAAGTTGGTGCGTCGCAGTAGTTGGTAACGCCAAGAAATGAAAAGATATCTTAAACTTCCAATTCACTTGGGAAACACTATGTCATAATGGGTTTCTGGAGGTGTGGTATGAAAGCAGCAATTATTAACCAATATGGGGATCGAAATGAATTGTCGGTTGTTGATGATTATGTCAATCCAACCATAACTAATGATCAGGTATTGATTAAAACCTATGCAACGAGCGTGAATCCAATTGACTACAAAGCCCGTCAAGGCGCGTTGAAAAGCATGTTTAATTGGCAATTTCCCGTCGTTTTAGGCTGGGATATTGCCGGCATTGTCGTTGAAATTGGCAAGGATGTCACTGATTTTACCGTTGGTGATCGTGTATTTGCGCGTCCTGACATGGATGATGCTGGTACATTTGGGTCTTACGCAACGTTAATGGCGGTAAAAGCTGACAAACTTGCATTGATGCCTGAAACAATGTCGTTTGCGGAAGCTGCGGCGTTACCATTGGCTGGTGAAACAGCTTTGCAAATGTTAAACGAGCTACACGTGACGGCCGGTTCTAAAGTATTGATTCAGGCTGGGGCTGGTGGTGTTGGTATCGTCGCCATTCAGCTTGCAAAAGCGCTTGGTGCAACCGTTGCTACCACGGCCAGCCCTGAAAACGATGCGTTTGTACGGCACTTAGGTGCAGATATCGTCATTGATTATCACCAAAAAGCTATCACCGACGTTATTAGTCAATATGATGCGGTTCTAGACAGCATTGGTGACATTGATGCTGGACTAGCTGTTTTAGCACATGGTGGCCGAATCGTGACGATTTCAGCAAACCCAACGCCTGAACAGTTAGCAACCGCCGCAGCCAACGATCAAACATTACTGGCTGGGTGGTTACAACCAAATGGGCAGGATTTAGCTAAGCTAGCGACGCATTATCAAAACGAAGCCTTAAAGATCGTCATTGACTCAAAGTTTCCATTTACAACGGCCGGCGTACGGGCCGCGCACGAACGTATTGAATCACATCATGCACGTGGCAAAGTCGTGATTGAAATGATTGCGGAATAAACCGATTAAACACCAAGATAGGCTAGTTGTCGTATCTTGGTGTTTAATTTTGCTAGGCAATGGCATGTTACCACAAAATACAGTTATTCTAGTTTACATAATATATATTATCGTGAGTTGAACTAAAGCAGGTAAATGACCCCAAAACATGGTCGTTCTATAAGCCGCTGCAATTATCATGATTAAATTAAAAACGCTACCGGCCGCAATTTTGGCAAGTAGCGTTTTTTGATTTAAGTTATATTACATAAACAACATGCGGAAGATTTCTTCGAACATGAAACCGATCAATCCTGCGGATGGTACCGTAATAATCCATGCCATCACAATATTCTTTAACGTACTCCATTTTACGGCTCGAATATCATCAGATGCACCCGTTCCAGCAATTGCTGACGTAACCGTGTGTGTCGTTGAAATTGGCGCGTGAACAAAGTACGCAGAAATGAACAACACTGCTGATGAAACGGCTTCGGCCACGAATCCTTTTTGTGGGCTCAATACCGTAATTTTGCTACCCAACGTGTGAATAATGCGTTGTCCACCGGCCATTGTTCCAGCTGAGATGGCCAAAGATGCCATCAAGATAATTTGTAGCGGAATTTCCGTTTGTCCAGGCTGAATGCCAAAGAAACCAACCGGGGCCGCCGCCATAAACATCAATCCCATTGACTTTTGGGCGTCTTGCAAACCGTGTCCCAAAGCCAATGAAGCGGATGTGAAAATTTGAGCACTTCGGAAAAACTTATCCGTTTCCTTTAAATTAGCCTTTTTAATGATCTTATTCAAAATAACCATGATTATAAGTGCAAGACCAAATCCGACAACTGGCGACAACACCATGGGATCAATCACCTTTTCAACGACTTTGGCCAACTTAATGTGCACATCATTACCGGCAATTTGTTCAGCCAAACCTGCTCCCATCAACCCACCGATAATCGCGTGAGTTGATGACGATGGTAGACCAAACCACCACGTAATCAAGTTCCATCCAATCGCACCTAGTAAGGCAGCAATGACCAAGAATAATTGCTGTTCAGCGCTCACCTGCGTCATATCAACGATATCACGTGCAATAACTGCAGCGACGGCTGTTCCCATCAAGGCCCCAATCAAGTTCATCCCGGCAGCCATGATAATTGCTGTCCTGGCCTTCAAAGCACCTGTTGTAATAGCTGTAGCGATTGCATTCGCTGCGTCGTGGAATCCGTTAACCCCATCAAAGATTAGGGCCACGATAATCACCACAACTGCTAGTACGTAGACTTCCATATTTGTCTCCTGAAATAAATACTAGTTTTAATTTTTTGATTTGTTAAAAAAACAACAGAAATAATTATATCAGTAAATACGCGGTTTCCTGGATTTTGTAACAAAATTTACAGTGCCGGTTCTCTTCGTAATGCGTCATTAAAATATATGATTTAAGCCATATGGAAAGCATACCCAGAAATTAGACTGTATTTATAAATCATGTTAAGGAGAAACGGTATGCGTTCTAAAATACTAATAAGTACCACCCTTGTGACAACAGTCTTAGCTGCTGGCCTAATCGGTGCCAAATTTGCGCCGAATTTATTGAAAACGGAACCTGCAACAAATCATCGTACATCATCAGTGAGACAGGTAAATAATCCACCGGCGTCTTCACCAGCTACAAAGCATTCGGCAGTATCCAGCGCTTCATCCCCCTGGTCGGCTGAGAAAAGCCAACAACTGGCTAAATTTATGCTGGATTGGTCAAGTCAAATGGGGCAACACTACGAGTCATATTACCCTGGTCATGATTTTAATCTATACGGTGTCATATTCCCAACACCCCTCACGAACGGCACCATGAACATGCACCCTGCAGTAGATGATCATGCTATTGATTTGCAATGGTCCGACAACGGTACAGGTAATCATGACTATAACTTAGTTGCCGTGTATGGTGGCAATGCGAGGTCAAACGAAAACTATCCAGTGCTGACAATGTACTTATTCACCCTTCATAAGGGAAACCCTGAAGTGCTTGTCACACAACAAAATCAAGGTAATCCTGAAGGTTACTTGTATTTCAAACCAACTAACAATCAAGCACTTGCATCCGGGTTTGCATCAATCGTTAATCACAACTAAAAAGTAGTCATCGCGCAAACTGTACGATGACTACTTTTTAGTTGTATTTATTTCAAATAGTAACGCATAAAGAATGTGCCGTTATCGCCAAAATAATAACGGATGCCGTTAATAGTCTGCCACCCTTGCACAGCACGTCCTTGGTTGTCCGTGTAGTACGTGTATCCCCAGGCATGGCGCCAGCCGGCGTTTTGGCGCACACCATCAACAAACCAGTAATATGTCCCCATATAATGCTTAAAGCCGGTGTACAATTGGCCATTCTCATACCAACGATAACCGCCATTCAACGCTGAACCATCGTAAATATAACCATTCGCAGTTGCTTTGGTTTTGGTCTGAGGAGTATTGACTGGAATATCTCGCAAGTAATACGTGTTATTATCACCAAAATAATATTGCTTGCCAGATATCGTTTGCAAGCCTTGTACCGCTCGACCATTTGCATCCGTATAATAGGTCATCCCCCACGCACTTCGCCAACCGGCATTCTGACGTACACCATCGACAAACCAGTAGTATGTGCCCATGTAAAACTTGAAACCGGTATATAGTTGGCCATTGTCGTACCAACGATAGCCACCATTTGCTGCTGAGCCATCTTTCAAATAGCCAGAAACTTTACCGCGCAGGTAGAACGTCTGATCATTACCAAAGTCGTACGTGACCCCATTAATTGTCACCAGGTGGCCTTCCACACTTCGGCCATCAGCACCTAGATAATAGGTCTTGCCCCATTCAGTCGCCCACGTGTTTGTTTGTCGAACACCATTTATAAAATAATAATTTGCTCCAAAGTAATTACGGAACCCGGTGTATAACTGGCCATTCTCATACCAACGCCAATCACGATTAGCAGTAAACACATACCCTGACAGCGGTTGGTTCGTCGTCGCATCAGTTGTAACTGTGTCAGCTTTGGCCTGTCCAGCAACTAGCAAACTCATCACGACAACTACCAACCCCAAAACGCTAAACTTTAACTTCATGATGCTTCGTCCTTTGTTTTTATCTATCAACATTCTAACGCAATCCGTCAACTATCGTGATGGAGTGTTGAAAATCGGACACAATTCTTACAGTTTTCTAACGGTTGCCGTTGTAGAATGGCTAACAAAAACCACAAGTAGCAACCTACCTGTGGTTTTCTTGATGCCCATCAATTAGTGTAAGGATTTAATAATTAAAGTAGCGTAGTTGTGGTTTGTTTCGTGACGGGCATCAATCCGCTAATCGCCTAAGTCTTCACCTTGTGTCGCGATGACTTGCTTATACCAGTAGAACGAATCCTTGCGTAACCGTTCGCCAGATCCTGCACCCATATCATCCAAATCAACGTAAATATAACCATAACGCTTCTTCATCTCACCGGTACCCGCCGAAACAATGTCGATAGGTCCCCATGACAAATAACCGATTACTGGAATACCATCATTGACGATTGCTTTTTCAACTTCAGCAACGTGAGCTTTAAGATAATCAATGCGGTATGGGTCATGTACTTGACCATCAACGATTTCATCGTAAGCACCAAACCCGTTTTCAACAATCATAATTGGCAGGTATGGGTACATATCATTTAGTTCATTTAATGCGTAACGCAAACCTTGTGGATCAACTGCCCAATCCCAATCATTCACCTTTACGAAGTCATTCTTAACAACCTCAACGTCAGCCGGATGATCAATTTCAGCATCTTGGTCCGATGTTGCGCGAACAGTTGTCGAGTTATAGTACGAAATGGCCATGTAATCCACGGTACCGGCCAATAAGTCAGCCCGATCTTCATCCGTAATATCTGGTCGAATACCAGTCCGCTTAAAGAATGCCTCCAGCTCGGCTGGGTACGCACCACGAACGTGAACATCCGTAAACCAGTCACGCGCCTGACGCGCCTTTTGGAAAGCCAACATATCGGCAGGCTTTGGACTAGCTGGATATAGCGCGGCCACGTTGACCATCCCCCCAATCACGAAATCAGGATTAATCTTATGGCCAATTTGGACCGCCTTTGCCGAGGCAACCAACTCATAGTGTCCGGCCTGCATCATGGCTGCCTGCTTATCAGCCAGTGTTGCCTTGTCATCAAATTTCAGTCCCGAATTTGTCCACACCATAAATTCGAAAAATGGATTGTCTGAGACGGCGGCTTGATTTGAAATTTCATTGTGCGTCATCCAGTACGTAACCTTATCACGATAACGCTCAAAGACTACCTGGGCATAATTTACAAACAAATCAATCACCCGGCGATCTGACCAACCGCCATACTCAGTGACCAAATGATACGGCATTTCAAAGTGATTCAATGTTACGACTGGTTCAATGCCATGCTTATGCATCTCATCAAATAAATCATCATAGAATTGCAACCCTTCCTCGTTGGGTGCCGCATCATCACCATTTGGGAAAATACGTGTCCAGGCAATCGATGTTCGGAAGGCCTTAAACCCCATTTCGCCCATTAACGCCAGATCTTCTTTATAAGTATGATAGAAATCAATACCATGATGATTTGGATAATTCAATCCATCTACCACGCCGTCCGTAATCTGCCGTGGCTCAGTATGACTACCTGCTGTCAAAATATCAGCGATAGATACGCCCTTACCACCTGCTTGCCAGGCCCCTTCTGCTTGGTGGGCGGCAATTGCACCACCCCAAAGAAAGTCGTCTTGTAACTTAATTCCCATGTCATGTCCCCCGATACGTATGACTGCATTTGCTATACGTCTATTGTAAGCGCTTTCTGCAATGAAAGGGGGCGTTTTTTGACTTTAAGTATCGCTTTTTTTGCGAAATCAAAAAACGACCGGCATTTAACAACGTCGATCGTTTTCAGCAAACAGTTTAGTTTTCGGACGTCACGGCCTGTTGCAGGACGGCCGGCCAGTCAAGAAGTAATTTAGCACCGGATGCCTTGGCATGGCCACCACCATTAAAGGCGGCCGCCACAAGCGATACATCAACATCCTTGTCCTTAGCAACACGGAATGATAATGCACCATTATTAATCACTAAGCCGAAATCAACGTCTGGTAAAGCAGTCAATGCATTACCGATTTCAGACATTTGCTTTGACGCTGTCACATACGCATAGTGATAAGTGGTGTCGCCAATTATCAAATCACCAAACTCCGCAGCTTCCGCTTTTTTCAAGACATAGGCTGCATTAGCTGCCATGCGGTCATCTACCAGTCCCATGATGACCGGCGAGAAAATTTTAATCAGCAGATCACGTGGTTTCTCATTAGATGAAATCGATGCTTCCTTAGCGGCCGTAATGCGCGTACTGAAACGTTCACGACCCAAAAAGTACAACACCTCATTCAAAACTTGCGCAGTTGAGCCTGTCGCTACGTCATCATCATATGCCACATCCTGCCACAGCCAGGTATCGTATAAGTTCGTTAGTGTCACTAAGGTTTGCCAAAAAGGCAATGTCGTAAATGCCGCTCGTTGATCCTTAAATATCAACTCAGTCGCCGAAGATGTCCCTGTATCGTCAGTAACAAACCGCGCAACCGTCGTCGCTCCAGCCCACACAGGTGCATTTGAGACGTGGTGGTCATAAACAACTGGCTGGACACCCGTTACTTGGTTGAATTGCAGTAACATTTGCATTGATGGGGTATTGTCCAACAGTATCACGTGTGTCGGTTTACGCACCTTGTCTGCTACAATATCATCCAGCACTTGCTGCAGGACAGCATCAATACCGGGTGCCCCAGCCTCTGCGTACAGAATAGTAGCATCTGATTGACTAGTTTGGGCTGCCGTTAAGCCGGCCATGACCCCATCTAAATCAGTATGGGTCACAATTAAAGTCGTTGTCATCGTATCTTCCTTTCGAAGTGAAACCTTACCGTCTATTGTACGCATCTTCAGGTCGGTTATGCAAAAAGATTAGTGAACGGACGCAAAACATCATAAATTCACCATTATCTTGTCGAATTTATCGCCAGCTTTCACAACACGCCTTTCTTAGACTTGATTTTAAGGAAGACTTTACGATGAAAAATGAAATCAATTTTTGCTGGCGAACCACCTGGCTGGTGATGCTTGTTTTTTTGGGGTGTATCTTGTCGTCACGCTACCTATATCGATTAGATGCGGCTTGCTACCTACCACTACTTGCTAGTATCTGCGGTAGCTTGATTATTGGCGTATGGGTAGCTGTTGGTTTAGTCTGGCTCCTCACGAATAAATCACGACACTAAAGAACCGGGTAATGGCTATGCCAATTAACCCGGTTTTTTAGTGGTCTTACTCTGTTTTTAAGATGCTGTAAACGTTGCTATCCACGAAAGTGCCATTTGGTAATCTTTCATAGTCGCGCAAACGGCCTTCATACGTCATCCCCGCCCGTTGCATAACCCGACCAGAGGCAGCATTCGCTGGCGCGTGATAACTCTCGATACGATGAAGGCCGAGTTGCTCAAAGCCAACCCGAATAACTGCTTTTAACGCTTCCGTCATGTAGCCAGAGCCCCAATAATCGTGATTCAAAGCATACCCAGTCTCGGCGCTCGCATTCTTTTCCGTCAAACGGATATCAATACTACCAATCATTTTGCCGCTGGCTTTTTCAATCAACACATATTTTCCCAGCGGATCAGCCAAGTGATACCGTCGAATACTAAATTCAAGCGTTTCTGCCACTGACTCAGGTACCGGTACGTGAATCCAGCGTGTCACTTCCGGATCATGAAACAGTTCATACATATCAGCCGCATCCGTTTCAACCGCATGTCGCATCACTAACCGTTCTGATTCAAATTGCGTTAAGTTCGCCAATCGTGTTTTCAATTCACCCACTATAAAAACCCCCTACTAAAGCATTTGTTTTATGCTAGCAGAAGGTTTTTGAATGGTCAATTATTTTTTAATTTAATTTTAATAAAAGTAGGCCGAGCGGTATAAATATTAATAACAACAGAACGTTTATCAGCATAGAACGCGTCGGAAATGACCAAGACTGTTCGTCGGTTTGAAGTTGGTATTGGCGCCAGGCTAACAAATTAGCTAACGAGGCAATAATCGTTCCTAAGCCCCCAATAGAGACGCCTAAATATAGCGGGTAAACCAGATGTGTAAATTTTGATAACAAAATTGCACCGGGTACGTTACTGATAACTTGACTCGTCAAGACGCCTGCAAAAAACACTTTGATTGATCCGTCCGTCAAATTGGTTAACACCGATGCCAAAACCGAGACCCGACTCAGCGCCCCCACAATAACAAAAAAGCCTACAAAAAGTAACAACACCCCATAGTCAATTTTAACAAAGGTTGTTCGGTCATAACCTAACGCTAATAGCCCACTCACTATAAGTGCGACACCAATCGGCAACACGTTCAGAATAGCAGCTAGTTCAACGACCGTGGCTAGTAACACCACTACCATGTGTCGCTTATTGATCGGTTGCTTATCTAGCGCAACTGCTCCAACAGTGTCGTTGGCAAACAAGTACGTTGCTAAGAAGAGCAAACCAAGGCTTACCATGCCTAAGGGCAATGACATTTTAAAGAAGTCTAGTGCCGGCAATTGATAAAACGATGCCAAATACAAGTTCTGCGGATTACCAAACGGTGTCACCGCACTACCCAAATTAGCAAAAATGGTCATGAAGACCAACGGTAAAATCATCTTAAGTTGGATTTTACGGGCAATCGTAACAAAAATAGGGACCAACGTTAAAATTGCCACATCATTCGTGAAGAGCATTGAGCCAAAAAAAGCCATCAGGAACGTCACCCGAATAATCTGACGGGTGGTTTGAAAACGGCTGATAATCGTACTAGCGACATAGACTAGCAGACCTTCAGCTTCATAAACACTCACTAACATCATTAACGCCGCCAGGGCGATGATGGTATGTGTATTAATGTCAGACCAATGTACGTCACCAAAAGCCAAAGCTAGTAGCGCCAAAACACCAGTTAACTGCAATGTCCGATCAGCAAGTAATCGTTTCCAGATAATTTGCATAATAATTCCTAATTCTTTCTAGTTTAGATATCCAGTATATAGTAAAAAGCAGGCCTCAACGAGACCTGCTTTTTGTTTATAATTGACGCTTACGCTTTTGCATGTAGAAATATAATGGCAATCCCGCCAAAGTTAGTAGCAATCCAATCACTGCCAGCTGGAATTCTGAGATTAACGTCATCACAATGATGAACAAACCACCTAGAATACCAATAATTGGCACAACCGGATACAAAGGCACCTTATATGGACGTGGCAAATCTGGTTCTGTGATGCGCAACTTGATAACTGCGACAAAGACCAACGTATAGAATAGCCAAATCACAAAGATTAACATATCCGTCAATGTGTCAAACCCACCAACAAACATCAAAGCGATTGCCAATACCAATTGGAAGATACCCGCAACATATGGAATTTGGAAACGGTTCAATTGACGTAGTTGCTTTGAAAATGGCAATTCATTTTCCAAAGCCATTGCATATGGCAAACGCATTCCTGTCATCGTATAACCGTTCAATGTGCCATAAATGGAAACCAAGATACCGATGGTGATCAATTTACCACCAAACCCACCAAAGATATGTGAGGCAACATCCATTGAAGTATTCTCGTTCCCAGCAATTGCGCCAAATGGCAATGAATGCAAGTACACAAAATTAACCAACACATAGATGACCATAATACCCAACAAACCACCAGTGATCGCACGTGGCAAGTCACGACTTGGATTCTTCATTTCACCGGCAATATTACCAACGTGAATCCAACCATCATAGGCGTACATCGTTGCTAGCAAACCACCACCAATAGCTGTCGCCCAGCCACCAGCGTGTGCACCTGGTGTCACTGGGAATAGACTAACATCAACACCGCCTGGTTGCAGCAACCCAAAGATTACGATTAATGCTAATGGAATTAACTTAAAGAATAATGTAATCGATTGGAATTGTCCTGCCACTTTTGAGCCCAACAAGTTAATGAGGAACACAGAAGCAACGGCCAAAACCCCAGCCGGAATAATTGCATTCGTTGACAGGTGAAATAAATTAGCAACCTGCGTACCAAAGATGACACCCTTAGCAGCGACACTTGCTGGGAAGTAAACAATGATTTGTGCCCAACCAAGTAAATAACTTGGCAACTTACCGTACGCCCGCTCAATGTACACCAACATACCACCAGTTTGTGGTAATGCTGCTGCTAACTCAGCGCCAGTTAATCCAGCAGCCAAACTAATCAACCCGCCTAATATCCAGACAAAAATCGACATACTAGTTGAACCGGTTGCTGATGCAACACTAGACGCTTTAAAGAACACGCCCGCACCAATCACCGTTCCCATAACCGTTGACACGGCTGGTAGTAATGTCATGGTACGATTCAATTTGTTTTGCTCGTTCATGAGTTGCCCCTTATTCATAATTTTTTCAATATTGTATTATTTTACCAGGTTCCGCAACCGCTGTCTTTTTAAATGTCAGTAAAACTAACATCACCCTGTAACAAAAAAGCCGGCACATCATCATGGCCGGCTTTCATTTAATTTTAGCGTACTTTAGCTGAACGCAACTTACTATGTGTCGCGCTCTCAATTTGACGAAGTGTCGCAGCGTCAACGTGTAACCCACTGGCAATTTGGCCAAAAGTCCACGTTGGGTGGCGCTCACACAAGTCCAAATAATGTTCGACCAACTTTTCGTTGACCTTAGGTTGTGCAACTGTTTGTGTCCCATTCACTGCAAAGTCCTCAACCTTTGCTTTTTCGAAGCTGTAATGCAACGTGCTGGGCCCCATTTCACCTGATGAATAGTCCATATCTTTAATCCCCCGTGATTGACAATAGACTCCCTTTCTCTATATGCACAATATGATAGCATGCTTACAAATCAAAAGAAAGAAACATTTCGGCAATGTTCTATGCCTAAATTATGTAAAATTATAGCGTGTAAGCCCATACATGTCCTATATTATTTTTATCGTTCGGAAAAATGACAAATAAACCTAGAAACAGCGAAAAAATGGTAAACTAGATGGATATTATTTTTTAGAAGGAGATCTCATGTCAAACCGACAAGCACTCATTCGAAACTTTGCCATCATCGCCCACATTGACCACGGTAAGTCTACCTTGGCCGATCGCATCATGGAGATGACGAACACTGTCTCAGAACGCGAAACAGAAGCCCAGTTACTCGACGATTTAAGCGTCGAGAAGGCCCACGGTGTCACTGTAAAATCTCGCACCGTTCGTAACTACTATATTGATAACACTGGTACTGAGTACCAATACAATTTAATTGACACGCCCGGTCACGTGGATTTTAATTACGAGGTCTCTCGTAGTCTATCTGCCACTGACGGTGTGTTGCTCTTGGTCGATGCCACAAAGGGGGTTCAAGCCCAAACTGTTGCTAATTACCGTCTTGCGAAAGCCGCTAACCTGGTGATTATCCCAATAGTTAATAAAATTGATAATATGGCCGCTGAGGTCGACAAGACAATTGAAGAACTACTTGACTTAGATGACTCATTCCGCGAAGAAGACATTCTAAAGATTTCTGCTAAAAGCGGTCTTGGTGTCGACGCTGTGTTGGAAGCCATCCGCGACCGAATTCCAGCACCTGCTGGGGATGAGAGTGGTAAATTGAAAGCTCTAGTCTTTGACTCAAAGTTCGACCCCTACAAGGGTGTTATCGTGCAAGTTCGTTTGTTCGATGGTCAACTAAAGTCATCAGACAACGTGTTGTTTATGGCCAACAGCATCAAATCACAAATTAAAGAGATGGGTGTCTTCTCACCGTTGATGACCCCATTAGACACTCTCCAAGCCGGCGATGTTGGTTTCATCGTTACCGGTATCAAAGATGCCCGAGCTGTCCGTGTTGGTGATACGATTACGTTAGCAAACGATCCCGTCGCAACGCCCCTTCCCGGTTACGAAGACGTGGAGCCAATGGTTTACGCCGGACTTTACCCCCGTGGCAGCGAATTCAAGGATTTGAAGATTGGCATCGAAAAGCTTGGTCTAAATGACGCGGCCTTCCAATACGAACCTGAACAATCCGAAGCGCTCGGTATGGGTTTCCGTGGTGGTTTCCTAGGTATCTTCCACTTGCAAATTATCCGTGAGCGTTTGCAAGAAGAATTTGGCCTAGATGTCCTAACAACGATGCCCAATTCAACGTATCGCGTGACCGTTAAGAATGAAGACGAACCCTTATACGTTGAAAATCCAATTCAATTCCCAGACTACGGGCAAATCGTAAAAGTTGAAGAGCCGTTCATGCTTGCTAAAATGACCCTACCAAACGAAATGTTGAATGACATTATGCGTTTGGCTGAAGGTCGCCGAGGTGAATTAGTTGATTTGGCTACCATCGGTTCGATGCTAATGGTAACGTACCGGATGCCAATTTCAGAAATCGCCTACGACTTCTTTAACGAACTCAAGTCAGCTTCACACGGTTTCGCAACCCTCTCAACCGAGTTTGATTCTTACCAAGAATCTGACTTGGTAAGAATTGATATCGCTGTCGATTATGCAAAGGTTGATGCCCTCACATTCGTGATGCACCGTTCTAAGGTCGATCGCGTCGGTAACGAAATCGTATCAAAGCTGAAGGACTTGATTCCGCGCAAGTTGCAATCAATGCCAGTACAGGCAATCGTTGAAGGACGCGCTATCTCACGTGCCGACGTACCGCCACTACGTAAAGCGCAAGCCTCTGGTACGAAGGTGTCAAAGAAACAACAACAATTACGTCGCCAAGGCCAAAAGAAGAGCGATATCGAACTGCCCCAAGCAGTCTTTGACGCGATTTTGGACATGAATTCTAATTAAAAAACGACCGTCCCCATAGGAACAGTCGTTTAACGACACGTTAGCGTTTACGACGCTAACGTGTTTTTTATTTTATTAGCGGTTCGTAACTGGCTTACCAGATACTTCAGCTGGTGATTCACCAGCACCAAGCACTTCGATTTCTTCCAATGAACGACCGCGTGTTTCTGGAACAGCAAAGCGAATGAACGCAACACCAAGTAAGCAGATAACGCCAAAGATGGCAAAGACCGCTTCTTGTGGCATTGATGCAGTCATGATTGGGAACAACAAACCAACTGCAAATGAACCAATCCAGTTGAATGATGAGGCCAATCCTGAACCACGACCACGAATAGCCAATGGGAACAACTCACCGACCAAAACCCAAGTCAATGGGGCCCAAGTAACCGCGTAGAAGGCCACGTAAATGCACAAGAAGACAACAATCATCATTGGGTGCGCATCCATGAATGAGTTAATCAAGGCTGGGAAGATAAATGACAATCCCATCACTGTTCCACCGACCATCAACAATGTACGACGGTTAAACTTTTCAGCGATTACCAAGAACAACAATGAACCGGCCACCAAGATAATTCCTTGAATAATTGGCCACATCAACGCATCACTGGCAGCCTGGCCAGTTGCCTTCTCCACAATCAAAGGAATGTAGTAGAAGATGGCATTCGCACCTTGGAATTGTTGGAATGCAGCAACTCCGATACCGGCAATGACCAGCTTGCGGTAGCGTCCTTCTAACAAAGATCCCCAAGTTGTGTTCTTTGAAGCTTCTGACTCCACTTCTGCCATTTCTTGAATTGATGTCAATTCTTCGTCAACCTCTTCAGGCTTACGAATCCATGACAATACTTGACGAGCTTCGTCAATCTTGCCTAACTTCACTAAGAAACGTGGTGACTCAGGCAAGCGCAGCACACCCAAGAACAAAATCAAAGCCGGTACCGCCGCCAATGACAACATCAAACGCCAGGCAATGTGTTCTGGCAAGCCCTTCAACAAGAAGTCCATGACGTATGAAATCAACATACCAGACACAATCATAACTTGATTAATTCCTGACAAGCGACCACGCAATGCTGCAGGTGCCATTTCTGACATGTAGGCAGGTACCAAAGCTGAAGCAGCACCGACGGCCAACCCAAGCAACACACGCGTACCAATCAAATAACCAACAGCGTCGTGTGGTGATAATCCAGCCAAAACTGACCCGATCATAAACAAGACGGCTGATAGCAACACCATCTTACGACGACCTAGCTTGTCAGACAATTGACCAGCCAAGGCACCTCCGGCAATAGCTCCCAACATCAATGACGATGTAATCCAACCAACCACTGCGGCATCGTTCAAATTCCAATCACTTTGCAAAAATGGCAAAGCACCAGTCATAACCCCAATGTCATAACCGAATAGGATTCCCCCAAATGCGCCGAAGAAGTAAATAAATCCGCTTGGGATTTTCTTCTCAGACATGAAACAATTCCTCCAAATGTATAAAAATGATGTGTAAACGCAACAAACCAATTGTCCGTACAATTAAGCAGTAAATATAACCCCTCGGCCTATTTGTACTGACGATATTCTGTCAAAACGACTTTTCGTTAAAAGAAAACGTTTTCAAGAACATCTTTATTATACACATTGTCCGTACAAATTGTAAAATATTCTGTTAAACCGGACAAATGCCGAACGAATTGTTAGTAACGCTCCATTCGTCCGGTATTTGTTATAATAATGTCATTAATAATTTAAAAACCTACCGCGACTTTTTCCAACTTGGCGCAACCGAAGTTAGCCAAGCGTTACAAATAACTGCTGAAGAGCTTAACGACTACGAATTCGGTAAAAAACAACCGGAAATTTTGATGTGGCAACGTTTTGCTGAATATTACGCGGACAAGTTTCACGTTGACGCATTGCCGGATAACACTGAGCCGATTCATTTCCGTCTTAGCGTTGACTACTTAATGAATATCGGATTAACCATGAATGATCTCTTGGCCTTCAAATGGTATTTTGATAACACCCGGCCAGAAATTGGTGAATTTACAATCGCCTTATTGCCAGCTAACGGGCAACCTAAAACGGAACGTCGGACCACTGACTTAGCCACCGTGTTGGACGAATTTGCTGGTTACATCTTGTTGAATCACGACGGCACCATGAATCAATTTATCGATGAACGTCATGACAACAAAGTCAGCGATTGGCGAATTCTACTCTATAAAAACGAAGAATTCCGCATCGACGTCACATCTGATCTAATCTATTTTGATCAATTAGTTAACATGACAATTATGTAGACCGCATTTAAAAAGTGGCTTGTGAACGGCATTTTTGGTTCACAAGCCACTTTTTTACTGTCAAAATGATTAATCAATTGCCTCTGCGGTCAACGGCGTAATCAAAAACTGCACCTGCTGATTCTGTTCACCAGATACACGATAGGCTGGTTGCACATCTGCACCCCAGCTATCAATACCACCAACACCGCGAACGGCACCTAAAATTGACACGACACCGCGTCTTACAGGTGGCAACTCATTCAAATGCGTGGCTGCTTCAAGCTCCAACGGCGAAAAAGGCAGTACCGAGAAAGCAAACGGTTGCGCAAGTTTTTCAATTCGCAGTCCTTGTTGTGTCAAATTTTTTAAGACCACCGAATCCGTTTTAATGTGCATCCCCATTTCCTGGGGCACTAAATACGGCGTTACCGGCATTCCTACGACATCATACGTCCCGAACTCACCACCATGCCAGCGATCTGGATATGTTTCTCCCGATAGACCTGTGTAGGTGTACCCTTGCAATGGCGTCGGTGTTACAAATCGTAACCCGAACACCGGTAGTCCCGGTAATCCTTGCCGACCAGTATAGTGTGCCGTCACTTGTAGTGTTCCAGCCGGCATCACGGTATAGCTAACATCAACCGTCGTTTGCGGTACGGTCGTAGTTGTATACGTAAACACAATCGTCACTGTCGTGGCAAATTGCTGGTCATCATATTGATTATTTTGCGGCGCAACCGGCTGACCAATGGTTTGATGGTCGACTGACACGACAATATTGGTAACCGCACTGAATTGGTCAGCACCAAACCATTGTGCTGACCGGCGTGAGAAACCATTGCCCCGATCGTTATCGGTCATGGCACGCCAAAAGGCCGGCTTCGGGCCACGGTACAGCCATTCTTGTCCACCGAATCGCAACGACTCAAGGCCACCACGTTCATAACTAAATAAATAATTTGCCGCCTGATGATGCACACCAAGGACACCATCTCCGTAAACAACACGTAATGGCTTAGTTGTCAAATTGTTCATAATAATACGCTACTTCCTGTAAAGCTGGTTTTGGTTGACGGTCAGCAAAGAACAACCCATTACCGGAAAACTCGTAATCTGAATGGCGATCGTTGAAGTCGCCACCATAACTTAATACTTGTTCACCCGTTATGGCATCACGTTGCCAAAGCGCTTGATCTACATAGTCCCAGACAAATCCCCCTGCGTAAGCTGGCGACTGATTATACAGCGCCATGTATTCATCAAAGCCGCCAACTGAATTCCCCATACTATGCATGAACTCGCAATTTAAGTACGGTTTGGCCGGCTCTTGCTGGAGATACGCTAAAATGTCTGTCGGAGATGCGTACATCCGACTTTCAACGTCAGAAATCACCGCATTAAATTGGCGATTATGAAAGACACCCTCATAATGGGTCAACCGTGTCTTATCGCGCTCCTTATAGAACGCATTCATTGCGGCAATATTTTCACCCGCGTACGATTCGTTACCAAGCGACCAAAATAGAATCGAGACGTGATTTTTAAACTGCTCATAATTGCTGCGGGCACGATCTAGCACCACTTCTCGCCACGCGCTATGACTCCCCGGCACATTCACAGAAGGCTCCACGGCGCCCATTTTTTGCCAGGTACCATGAGACTCTAAATTGGTTTCCGCCATGACATAAATGCCCGCTTCATCCATCATGAAATACCAAGCCATTTGGTTTGGATAGTGCGATGTTCGCACTGCATTGATATGGAATTTTTTCAATAAGGCCACATCTTCTTCCATGTCAGGCATTGTTAATGCACGCCCACGCATTGGGTGCCACTCATGCCGGTTCACACCATTTAAGAACAAGCGCTGGCCATTCAATTGAATTTGTTGTTCAGCTGTTACTGAGAGCGTCCGAAACCCAATTCTGTACGGCACAAAGGCTAATTCGGTGCCATCAGCCGCCCGAATAGTCAGTTGCATCTCATATAGTATCGGCGACTGATGCGACCATACTTGTACCTCCGGGACTGACAACTCAAAAATGACGTCATCATTCGCAAGCGGACGTTGAATCATCGCCACCACCCGATCTTCTGGACCAACAATAGCCGCTTCAAGTCGTGCATCCGTTACCCCAGCAAGTTGCACAGCAACCGCCCCAGTTACTTTACCCACGTTACCAGTAACGGTTGGCACAAAGGACACATCTTGTATATCGACCGGTGCACTCGCTTCTAACCAGACGCTCCGGAAAATGCCCGAAAAGCGAAACATATCCTGATCCTCTAAAAATGCCGCTGTACTTAATTTATAAACGGCCACCGCTAAAAAGTTCTCGCCAGGCACTAAGTAAGTCGTAATATCAAATTCTGCCCGACTAAAACTGTCTTCTGAATACCCGACAAAATGGCCATTGACCCAAACATACATTGCCTGTTCAACACCCTCAAATTGCAGTCGCACCGTGCGATTCGCAAAATGTTCCGGCACTTCAAATGTCCGGGTATATTCACCCACCGGGTTATCGCTAGCTTCGCTAAAAATGCCGGGATAACTCGTTTCATCTTCATCAATCATTGGTGGTCGCCGATACACCTGGCCATCCCACGGATATAACGTATTAATATACTGAATTTGACCAAAACCTTGTAACTGAATATGACCCGGCACTTGAATAGATGTAAAATTTTGCCGAGCGGCCTGATTCGTTGGCTCAAAAAACGCAGGTGTCCGGTGTTGTGGTGTTTCACCATAATGAAACCCCCATGTTCCATCAAGCGACTGTCGTAATCGCTGTGACCCATTTCGATAAGCTGATGCCGACTCATATACCGTGTGGTCACTACGGGCAGGTAATTTGCCAACCCTAAAAACCGTTGGATCATCCAACCATGCTAACGATGCTTCCATAATGCCCCCAATCATTTGTAAACGCTTTCAAATTATAGTTTACACACATTCCACAAAATGACCACCCGGCGTTTTATGATGAGTCATTACTTAATAACAAAACAGCGCTCAAACTGTACCGACAAAATCGGCCGTTTGAGCGCTGTTTGTTAATCATTTGTAGTCAGCTTAGTCCGCTGTCACTTCTGAAATTTCAATTGTGTCATCGACCAAATCAGCTTGCAATGCCTTAGCATCCAAGTGAACCAAGTAGAAGTCAGTCACCTTGTCACGAATTTGCTGTTCAATTACTCGACGTAATGGGCGTGCACCCATTGCTTCATCGTAGCCTTCCTCAATTAACCAAGCCTTAGCAGCTGGCGTTACTGACAAAGTAATGTCTTTCTTAGCTAGTGTGTGGTTCACATCAGCCAACATCAAATCAACAATTTGTTGCAAATCATCCTTAGTCAAATGTGAGAATTCAACAATCGCATTAAAACGATTCAAGAATTCTGGACGGAAGTATGGTGCCAAACGGTCATTAAGCGTTTGATCAGCAGCATCGTCTCCCGTGAGTGCTTCATTACCAAAGCCCGCATTTGACGTTGCAATCACCACGGTATTCTTAAAGTTGACCGTGTTACCTTGACCATCTGTCAAGCGACCATCATCCATAACTTGTAGCAACAAAGTCAAGACTTGCGGATTTGCCTTTTCAATCTCGTCAAGTAAGACAATGGCATATGGTTGACGACGAACCCGTTCAGTCAACGTGTTACTGTTATCATCGTACCCAACATAACCAGCCGTCGCCCCAATCAACTTCGAGACTGCTGTCAAGTCAGAATACTCTGACATATCCAAGCGAATGACGTGCTCCTTAGATCCAAACATATCCAAAGCTAATTGCTTGGCTAGTTCAGTCTTACCAGTTCCCGTTGGACCAACAAACAAGAAGCTACCGATTGGACGGTTACCTTCATCGAAGCCAGCACGGTTACGACGAATTGCCCGTGATACAGCTTCGACCGCTTCATCTTGACCAATAACCTTACCACGTAGACGTTCGTTAATTCCCTTCAAACGCTCAATATCTGAAGCGCCCATTTGGGCAACAGGAACCCCTGTCAAACGTTCAACACTTTCAGCAACATCATTCACCGTTGCCGTCACGCGCTTAGCCTCACCAGCATTGTCAATCTGCTCTTGCAACTTATCGATCGTCATCTTGTGCTTAGCTGCTTGCTCATAATCTTCCTTGTCAGCCGCAGCTTGCTGTAAATCACGTTCACGCTTAATATCCGCTTCCAAAGACACAACGTCAGCCACTGGATTCTTTGCAGCCAAGTGAGCAGCCGTCATATCCAACAAATCAATCGCCTTATCTGGCAATGACCGTTGCGGAATATATTGCACTGAATAGTCGACCGCAGCCTTCAAAACATTATCTGGAATTTCAACATTGTGGTGCTCTGCATACAAATCGCGAATCCCCAACAAAATGTTGAATGTATCTTCTGAGCTTGGTGCGTTAACCGTCACCTCGTTGAAACGACGCGCCAAGGCTGCGTTCTTCAAAATCGTGTTACGGTACTCATCTTGTGTCGTGGCCCCAATGACCGTGAACTCACCACGGCTCAAAGCCGGCTTCAAAATATCAGCCAACCCCTTCGAACCAGAATCACCACCCATAGCACCGGTACCTAAGATTTGGTGAATTTCGTCAAAGAAGATGATAACGTTCCCTGCTTCTTTAACTTCCTTAATCAAATTTTGGACGTTCTCTTCAAAACTACCACGGTATTGGGTACCCGCCTCGATACTTGAAAGATCAATTGAAATAATCTCTTTGTTGCGAATTGAAGCTGGTACGTCACCAGCAATAATCGCTTGTGCTAATCCTTCAACCACGGCCGTCTTTCCGACACCCGCGTCACCAACTAACACTGGGTTGTTCTTCGTACGACGACTCAAAATTTCGGCCGTTTCCTGAATCTCCTTATTTCGGCCAATTACCGGATCTAACAAACCTTCGCGTGCCTCTTGTGTCAGATTACGGCCAAGCTTAGCCAACATACCGTCTTGCTTCATCGCACCATTCTGTGGTTCAACTTCTGGTAGGTCATTACCTTCTTGACCAGGAAGACGGCCACTTTGTCGATATGCCGCAAACTCTTCCGGCGTCACCTCACGCCCGTTGATCAAATAACGTGAGTTCTCTGAGTTCAAGCCACCCATGCGGCCCATCATGCGGTTGAAAATATCATTCATATCTGAGTTAAAAGCGTCATTGTAATTTGCCATAAGTTTAATTACGCTCCTTTTTCGTATATTTTTAGTCTACCAAGGCTGAGACCCCTCTCTCATTACCTTGTAACATTATTATATACCTGTGACAAACTGATTACAAGTATTTTTTAGCACTCTTTTGTATAGAGTGCTAAAAATAATCACAACTCTGAATAATCCTTAACAAGTGCATGAAAAAAACGGTTGAATCCGAACGAATTCAACCGGTTTTGGTTTATTTCTTGATTTATTAAATGGCATTCGCTCCCACTTACGCTTGGTATGACGATTTCATGTCATTTGATTGTCCAGCCACCGTCAATTGTAAACACTTGCCCTTGGATATACGTCGCCTCAGGGCTCGTTAGGTACAGTGTTAAATCTGCAACTTCTTGTGGATCAGCCCACCTTCCAACGGGCGTGTCGGCTGCGACTTGCGCTGCCATTGCACCATCGCCAGCAAAATCGGCCGCATTCATTGGCGTATTAATGGCACCTGGGGCAATGGCGTTGACGCGAATCCCCTTGCCAGCATAATCTAACGCCAATTGTTTCATCCAACCTACCAGCGCGTGCTTCGACATCGTGTAAGCAGCGCCACCACCACCGGCAACTTGACCGGCGATCGATGCCATAAAAATAAACGTGCCATTCTGACGCGCCACCATGTACGGTAGGACCGCCAATGATATTTGAACAGCTGCATACACATTGACCTGCATCAGTTGTTTAATGGCTGGGTAAGTGGTTGACAACGCCGGCTCAAAGGCGTCCAGTACACCGGCAGTTGAGAGAACGACATCAACCTGTTCCAATAGCTTTGCATGCATTGTTAACCAAGCGGCCAGCTGTTCTTCATCTGCCAAATCTAGTTGAAATGCTCTCAAGCGAGGATGATCAATTGAAATGACTTGTTTATCCAACGCGATGACAGTTGCACCTGCCGCCAAATAAGTCTGCATTTGCGAAAATCCAATTCCGGAAGCTGCCCCAGTCAGCAAAATCGTCCGCCGTTCATAATTTTGAGTAATCATTTATTTTTCCAAATCAACACGACGACTTAATAGGTAGAAAATAATTGCCCCAATAATCAAAGCAGCAAGTTCCCCCAACGCAGTCCAAGCAAATGTTGCCCAGAATGGTGTCTTCGCCATAAAGTATAACTCTGCAGCAACGACCCACATCATCAAGGCATCAATAATTGTACTAATCGCTAAACGTTTCACAACGCTTTTTACTTTGCGTGTCGCAAAGTATGACATCGTCGTCATTGCTAACGTTCCAGCTGTTCCAACGATCATATCAACAATGCCATACGGTGACCAAATGTTAGCGATAAATACACCAATTGTCAGCGCAATGATATAGCGCTTGTTAAAGACCACCAGGTGATTAAACCCTTCTGAAAAACGCAACTGAAATGGACCATACGATGCAAACGGTAGCGCCACCGTCGCCACGGCATAAAGCGCAGCAATAACGGCAATCAGGGATATATCACGAGTTGAAAAAGACTTCTTTTTTGTTTCCATCTTCAATTCTCCTAGTTTTTTTGAGTGGGATGGTTACGAACCACTAACTTACAGAATAGCAAAATGACATCCGACAAGCAAGCCACACTTTTCGGACAGGGTTGCTAATTTTATCCGATATATGCTACCTTAAAAGAATACTAATTATTAATATGGAGGAATTATATGAAGCGTTTTTTTGAGCGATCATTTATCGTCGGCATCGTCACGACGTTAACAATGGTCACAATTATCAGTATTTGGAATGGGACATGGGTAGCAGGCTGGCATCGACGTACCATCTTAGCTACCCTAACCATTGTCCCGTTAACGTTCATTTTAGCCACTTTGCTGAAAGAGAACGTTACATTACCACTAGTGATTAAATTACATAACATCTTACCCAAATGGTTTTCAGAACTCGTCCCTCGTCGACACTCTATGGCTATTTTCATCGTAACTGGGAATGTATCAGTCATGTCCTTCTACGGCCTGTATATGTCACATCATTACGATTCACAGCATTTGGTTCTGTCATACTTCATTCAGTGGGCCCACACCTTATTATTCGCAATTCCCTTATTATTATTTATCGTGCGACCTCTAATAACCGTCGTATTCGACTTAATTTGGCGTGAGGATGATCCTGCTTAATGTAAATACATACTAAAAGACCGGTCTAGTCCAACAAACCGGTCTTTTTAAGTCCCAAAATTAGATTTTTATGTGATTTTTTGATAAGCTAGTTCTCGTACATGTACGAGGAGGTCACATGAAAAATTCAAAAAAGACCAAAAAAATCGGCCTATTCCAACTAATCATGCTTGGATTAGGTTCATTGATCGGGTCAGGTTGGCTCTTTGGCGCCTGGGAAGCATCCCAAGTTGCCGGACCAGCCGCCATTATTTCCTGGGTAATCGGTGGTATCGTTATCGGTGCAATCGCTTATAACTACGTCGAACTGGGAACCATGTTCCCGCAATCTGGGGGGATGAGTAAATACGCACAATACACTCACGGCTCATTATTAGGGTTCATCGCTTCATGGGCTAATTGGATTTCGCTCATTACGCTAATTCCAATTGAATCAGTTGCCGCTGTGCAATATATGAGCTCGTGGCCTTGGTCCTGGGCAAAATGGACACAAAGTTTCATGGCCAATGGCACGATTACAAACGAAGGGTTATTAGCCGTCTTCTTCTTTATCGTCGTGTTCACGTTATTGAACTATTGGTCAGTCGAATTGCTCACAAACTTTACAAGTCTTATTTCTGTCTTCAAAATTGGTGTTCCGCTATTAACAATCATCATGTTAACTTTATCAGGATTCCATCCTGGTAATTACGGGTCATCACTACATGAATTTATGCCATATGGCACGGCACCAATCTTTGCTGCCACGACAGTATCTGGTATTATCTTCTCATTTAATGCGTTCCAAACCGTTATTAACATGGGAAGTGAAATCGAAAACCCCAAGCGTAATATTGGGCGCGGTATTACTTATTCACTATTGATTAGTGGTGTACTCTACATTCTGTTACAGAGTACATTTATTACCGCATTGAAGCCTGACATGATTGCAGCAAATGGTTGGCACGGCATTAACTTCGCCTCACCATTCGCTGATCTAGCTATTCTACTAGGTATTCACTGGCTGTCTGTTTTGCTATATATGGACGCCTTTGTATCACCATTTGGAACCGGCGTATCCTTCGTCGCTTCTTCAAGTCGTACGTTGGCTGCCATGGTAACCAATAACCACATTCCAAAATTCGTCGGAAAAATCAACGATAAATACGGTACACCCCGTATCGCAATGGTTGTTAATGCCATTTTGAGCATGCTGATGGTCTCAATTTTCCGTTCATGGGGAACGTTGGCCAGTGTTATTTCAACGTCAACCTTGATTGCCTACTTGACTGGACCAGTAACTGTTATCTCGTTGCGTAAAATGGCGCCCGAATTTACCCGGCCATTCCGTGGTAAAATTCTTAAGTTTATGGCACCTCTGTCATTCGTTCTTGCTTCATTAGCAACGTATTGGGCAATGTGGCCAACCACTGTGGAAGTGATTTTGGTTATCTTGCTTGGCCTACCATTCTATTTCTACTACGAATGGCGCAATGGTTTCAATAAAACGAAGCGCGCCTTTGAAGGTAGCTTCTGGATGATTGGTTACTTGATTTTCATTTCGGTTATGTCTTATATTGGGTCGAAAGAATTCAACGGCCAAAATTGGATTCATTACCCACTCGATTTCGTGGTAATTATTGTTGGTTCACTCTTGTTCTATCACTGGGGAACCGTCAGCCACGTCATGACCAAATATTTCAAGCAAGCGCAACGCGTAAACGCAAAGGTTAAATTTAAAAAATAATCAAAAAACCTGATGACTTTAAGATCATCAGGTTTTTTGTATATTATCCTCATTAGCTGCGCCATTTCGCCAAATAACTGGCAGCAGCGTCAACATCTGGCACCCGCAAACGTTCCCCAGTAACTGGCTCTGCGTTCTCAAAGTGCAAAGCACCGATCAACTCACCAACCGTCTTCGATGAAACATAACTGTCTTTGCGATAAGAACTTGGTCGCACACGTGTATTTACCGGTCCAAGGACCAACGCATTCACATTAAAACGACCTGCCATTTCAACAGCATATAACTCACTCAACATCAAAACCGCTGCACCGGCCGGTGCAACCGGCCCAGAATATTTGCTAAACGCAGCATCTTCAGCAGACACGCCACTAATAAATGTATAGTTCGAACCTTGACGTAACAACGGCATTAAAGTCTTGCTAGCTACAAAGTGGGCAGTAAGCAAGCCCTGCATCAACTCTTCCCATTCCGCCTTTGTAATGTCCGTCAAAGCAGCACCTTGCCACCATCCACCTAGTGATGATACCATGCCATCCAATTGTTCAAAGTGATCAACAATCACATCGTGCATCTTTTGTGCATCTGCTTCATCCGAAATATCGCCAAATAAGTAAAAGACATTCTCCCGGTATGGTTGGTCAACATACCCCAGCGCGTCAAGCGCTTTGTCTTCAGAGCGAGTGGGCACCAGAACGGTAGCGCCATTTTCGGCTAAGTACTTTACAATTCCTTCGCCGACCGCGCCTGTCCCGCCAGCGACCAAAATTACTTTACCTTCATACATATCATTCGCCTCTTCGTTAGTTAATACAATTATATTAACGAAACGAAGGCCAGAAGTGTTGTAAAAAGGGCATTTCAAGTCTTAACATTGCCACTCATCACGAATAACCCGCAAAATAGCTTGTGACATTGGCCCCGCTTCAGCTCGATCACGTGACAATAAATAGATATCAAAAGATGGCATATCGACGTCCAAAATATCAATCTGCTTTAACCCGGTTGCATTTTGCGTTAGTGCTAAAGCAGTAATGAAACTCATCCCCACACCATCGCGCAACACGTTTTTTAGCGTCTCAGGGTTTGACGTTTGAAATAGAATTTTCGGATGCGTGTCGCTGACTTCGGTTAAACGTTTAAAAATACGGCTATGCACAAACCCTTCATCCAGCATGACAAATTCTTCAGCCCCAATTTCATCAAAATACATACCGTCCGGTTTTGCCGTATCACCAGTCGCAAACACAAATGGAAATGAGGCAATTTTCGTTGCCGTCACCCCGCTAATATGTATCGGATCGACCGAACTAACCATGCCAAAATCTAACTGGCCTGTCTTAATTTGGGACATCAAGTCGGCGCTACCCATTTCAACCGTCTCCAAATAAGGTAACAGTTCTAACACGCCCAATTTTTTAAGTAAATCTCGAAAGTAATACATACCAATGATCGGCGGCAATCCAAAACGCAACTTCTCAATCGACTGTAATGCGACCTCTTCTTTTGTAAAAGCAATTTCGCGCCTAATTTTGACTGCCAATTCATAGACTAATTGACCGGTTTTTGTCAGGACAACCGATTTTTTAGTGGTATCTCGTACAATCAGCGCCGATTCGAACTCCTCTTCCAAACGCTTTAACGCATACGACACCGTTGGTTGTGTCACCCCAAATTGTTCAGATACAGCCGTAAACTGTTTTTGCTCTGCCAATGCCGCAAAATAAGTTAAATCTTTCAAATTCATCCGAAATCCCCTACGCTTATAAATTATTTTTATTATAGCACGGTTATTTGACTATATATTTTTATAAGGCGTAAGGTTGTCAGCGTTGAGAATTTATTATTTATTTTTTGTAGGGAGATGTTTACACATGCGTGGACAAGAAATTTTGAATAACCCCTTCCTAAATAAGGGGACTGCCTTTACCGAGGCAGAACGCGAAGAATTTGGCTTGACTGGTATGTTGCCAGCCCACGTTCAAACGATTCAAGAGCAAGCTGACCAAGCTTATGCCCAATATTTAACAAAGGTTAATGACGTTGAAAAGCGTATTTTCCTTTCAACGTTGTTCGACACGAACCGTACATTGTTCTACTACTTGGTAGATCAACACGTTGCTGAATTCATGCCCGTTGTCTACGATCCAACAATCGCCGACACAATCGAAAACTATTCAGCCTTGTTCGTGAACCCACAAAACGCGGCATTCTTGGACATCAACCACCCAGAGAACATTGAAGCAACGTTGAAGAACGCTGCTGATGGTCGCGACATTAAGTTGTTGGTTGCCACTGACGCTGAAGGTATCTTGGGAATCGGTGACTGGGGTGTTCAAGGTGTCGATATCGCCGTTGGTAAGTTGATGGTTTACACAGCTGCCGCTGGTATCGATCCTGCTTCAGTTTTGCCAGTTTCTGTCGATGCTGGTACGAACCGCAAGGAATTGTTGGCAGACCCACTATACTTGGGAAACCGCCACGAACGCGTTCGTGGTGAACAATACTTTGAGTTCATTGATAAGTTCGTTAAGACGGCCCAATCATTGTTCCCAGAGATGTACTTGCACTTTGAAGACTTCGGTCGTTCAACGGCTACGAAGATCTTGAATACGTACAAGAATGAATGGCCAACGTTTAACGACGATATTCAAGGTACAGGTATCGTTGTCACGTCAGCTGTTTTGGGTGCCTTGGCCATTACTGGCGAAGACATCAAGACACAAACATACTTGACGTACGGTGGTGGTTCAGCTGGTACAGGTATCGCTAACCGTGTCTTGGCTGAATTTATGCAACAAGGTTTGTCAGAAGAAGAAGCTCGTAAGCACTTCTACATGGTTGACCGTCAAGGATTGTTGTTTGACGATGACGAGACGTTGACACCTGAGCAAAAGCCATTCGCCCGTTCACGTTCAGAATTCGAAAACGCCGACGAGTTGACTGACTTGTTGTCAGTTGTTAAAGCTGTTAAGCCAACCGTTTTGGTGGGTACGTCAACTAACCCTGGTTCATTTACCAAGGAAGTTGTTGAAGCCATGGTTGCGAACACGGATTACCCAAAGATTTTCCCATTGTCAAACCCTACGAAGTTGCACGAAGCAATGCCAGATGACTTGATTAAGTGGTCAGACGGTAAGGCTTTGGTTGCCACTGGTGTGCCTGTTGACCCTGTAACGGCGTCAAACGGTGTCACTTACGAAATCGGACAAGCTAACAACATGTTGGTTTACCCTGGTTTGGGCTTGGGTACAATTGTTGCTAAGGCTAAGGTTTTGTCAGACGGTATGATTTCAGCTGCTGCCCACGCCTTGGGTGGTATGGTCGATGCCGCACAACCCGGCGCACCGGTATTGCCACCTGTTTCACGTTTGTCAGAAATGTCATTCCGTGTTGCAGTCGCTGTTGCTAAGCAAGCCGTTGCTGAAGGTTTGAATCAAGTTGAAATCGACGACGTTGAAGCTGCCGTTAAGGCTGCTCAATGGACGCCTGAATACTAATCGCACATAGGAGTCATTTAAGATGTCTGCATTGCTAACTTCAATCTCATCTGTTGTTGAGATTATTTTCGTGATTGCTTTGGGTTTCTTCCTCCGCAACGGCGGCAAGTTTCAAGACTCATTCAAGCACGATATTGAATTTTTGATTATGAAGGTCGCATTGCCCTTAAACATTTTCGTAGGTGTTTTGGACAACCTGACCCGCTCAAAGTTACTATCCCTTTCTGGATCACTGATTTTTGTTATTATTTCTTTTGCTTTTGGTTACTTGGTAGCTTGGCTGTTAACAAAGATTTTGAAGGTTCGCGAAGGCCGTCGTGGTACGTTTATTAACATGTTTGTTAATGCAAACACGATTTTTATCGGATTGCCTTTGAATTTGGCCTTGTTTGGTAACCATTCATTGTCATTCTTCTTGGTTTACTACCTAGCAAACACCGTTTCAACGTGGGCTATTGGTATTTTCTTCGTTTCAAACGACGGACCAAAGTCTGACATTGCGCAAAAGTTTAACTGGAAAAAGCTGTTACCTGCTCCATTGCTTGGATTTATCATTGCCTTGGTCTGGCTATTGCTTGATTTGCCATTACCAACACTTGTTGATAAGACTTTCTCAATGGTCGGTGGTGTCGTTACGCCATTGTCATTGATTTACATTGGTATCGTCTTGGCCGACGCCGGATTGAAGTCAATCCACTTTGACCGTGATACCATCGTTGCCTTACTCGGTCGTTTCGTCTTTGCGCCTGCCGTCATGATTGTTGTCATGATGATGTTCAAGCACAATATGACGATCCCGTCTGTCGAGCAAGGAACGTTAATTATCCAAGCGGCCGCCCCTGGATTAGCTGTTTTGCCAATCCTAGTAGGTGAAGCTAAGGGTGATGTTGAATATGCAACAAACGTTGTCACAACGTCAACAGTCTTATTCGTGATTGTGGTGCCAATTTTGATGGAAATCATCACCCTATTGTAAGACTGAATTCATTTATACCAAATTAACCTTTTAAACCAATCTCATAGAATAAACTTGATGCATCGTGCTATAAACAACTACACGAACTAGCAGAACACTTTTACAAAACAAATTGTTGTTTGCTGTTGCGATACACCAAGCGATTGTACCTACCATTTACAGAAATGCATGGTACTAAAAGACCCCGTTGCCTAACCAGCAACGGGGTCTTTTTTATCAGAACAAATTTTTAATTACTAATTACAATTGGCCCCATGCAGACGATGCAATTGATGGGAACAAATGTACCATACGCTCAATTTCAGCTTGACCAAATTTAAACTCAATGGCTGGCAACAAAGCATTAATGACATCATCTGCCTTATGTGACACTTCCGTTGCACCAACCAGCTTGTGTGCTTGATCAAAAATTAAAATGTTGTCACCAATCTTTTCTTGATCAACTTGGCGGTACCAATCATCTGGAATGTGATTTTGGACCATCGTGTACAATTCAGGATTAGCCTCAGCTTCAGCCACCGTTACCCCAACCTGTGCCAAACGTGGTGACGTAAAGACAACAGACGGAATTACTGGATACACGATTGGATCTGTCGTTTCACCGGCAAACGTATGCATCAGGTAAAGTGACTCAAAAATGGCCGTTGGCGTTAATTTAGGTTGTACCTTATCAATCACGTCACCTGACGCATAAATATTTGGTACCGTCGTCCGCAAGTAATCGTCAACGACAATTCCCTTTGCATTATAACTAACGCCAACTGTTTCCAAGCCAAGCTCTTCGACATTCGGAATACGGCCAGTTGCGTCTAAGACCCAATCTGTTTCAACCGCCAAATCAGCACCACGCACAACTAGGCCATCTGCGCCCTGCACAATAGCATCAACTTGCGTGTCACGATCGAATACAACGCCACGTGATGTCAAATCAGCAATGATTTGTTCCACGAACGGTTGGTGGTAAGCGCGGAGTGCCTGTGTGCCGCGCATCAAAACAGTGACTTCTGCACCAGCAGCATTTGCCATTGTTGCAAATTCCATTGCAATATAACCCGCACCAATAATTGTCACTCGGTTTGGCATGTCACTCAAATTCAAGAAATCTGAAGAATCATGCGCTAAATCTGCACCTGGGATTGTCAGACGGTTTGGACGCAATCCTGTCGCAATGACAATCTTGTCTGCCGTCTTAGCCTCACCATTAACCATCACTGTGTGGGCATCTGCCAACGTTCCACGACCAAACAACACATCAACATCAGTTGAATCCAACAAGCCTTGGATGAATGCTGGCAAACCATCAATAACATCGTGCTTGTGCGCTTGATTAGCAGGCCAATCAATCTTAACGTCACCCGTCACAACGCCGTGAACATCTTCCATGTGGCGTTGGAAAGCCACTGGTGAATCTAATACAATTTTTGCGTTGCAGCCACGATTTGGGCAGGTTCCACCAACCAAATCCTGTTCAACAACACCAACCTTCTTCCCTTTCGCTCCCAACGGAATTGCCCCGTCAAATGTACCGTGGCCACTACCGATATACAACACATCATAATCATACGTTGTCATAAAATCTTTCCTCCCGTGGAAATATGCGATTGTTTAGACATAATTGAGCTCTCAAAATCAATTACATTATCTAGTATATCGGAAAAGTAAGCGAATTCATAATATTTAACCTGATATAAAAAAACCGAGCTTGATTGATAACAATCAAGCTCGGATTTCTTAAGGTTAATCATTTGAATAGTGCCCGTGATGCTAGTGCAATCAATTCAGTTAACTCATCATCAGAAACTGTTAAGCCATTACGTAGACGTGATTGCAATAACCACTGCATCGGTTGCAATGCCTGCGCAACAATAATATCCACATTAGCCGTCATCAATAATTGTTGCTGGTAAGCGCGCTTAATAACGGCTAACATTGCCGGTCCCAGCAAGGATCCTTCCCCCTGAATCTCTGTTGGTAGGAATTCTGGATTCGCTACCAACGTTGCCATAAAGGCAACTTGCTTGGGATGCTGCTCAAATGTTTGCGCATACGCCCGCATCACGACTTCGAATTGTTCTTGTGATGTCAGATTATCATCAGGCACCGCAATACTCCCCACTAACAATGTCTGAACTTTTTCAAATAGCTGCCCCAGTAAATCTGCTTTATTTGCATAATAAATGTAAGCTGTCGCAACCGAAACGCCCGCTCGCTTAGCTAATTTATTAATACTAAAATTCGCAATACCTGCTTCTTCAACGAGGTCATATGTCGCATCTTCTAATGCTTTTATTTTATTACTGTCTCTTGTTCTCATACTCTTATATTAAGGGAGTTTCCCTTTCCGTTCAAGCGTGAATGCGACGCCAAATCGCTTGTATGACAACAGTCAAAATAACCGCCGTTAACGCGCCAGCGCTATCAAGCATCACATCCGCAAACATTGGTGACCGACCACCCGTCAAAGACTGATGGAATTCATCCAGGCCAGCATACCCGGTCGCAGCCTGCCACGCAATGAAAGCAGCAATAAACCAATTACCGAGTTGTTTATGAATAGCCATGTACCAGGCCATTCCAAGAATAAAGTAAGTGCTAAAATGCGCAAACTTACGCATAAAAAACTCAACATATTTAAAATAATTTCGCGATGCGTCTGTCACATCCCCACCGTAATGAATCGGGAACTGAGCGAAAACATCCTTTAAGGGTTCGTTTGCCAACACATGGTGCAACGTACCAATTTGACTCTGTTGGGCATAGGTTTGACTACTCGAATAAAAAAGCACCGCCATGATCAAAAAGGCGATGCCATACCAAATGGTGGTTCCTTGTAATTTTCTCATGCTCATATGTTACTAAGCTTCTCTTAGCGCCGTCAAGTGGGCAAAAGTAAGTACATTAAACCTTTTCTGATAAGCGGCCGTCGACAATTTCGTACGTCCGATCCGCAAATTCCTGCAACCGGACATCGTGCGTCACGACAACAACGGCTTTATGCTGTTGGTGCGCAATTTCAGCCAGCAGTTGACCGACCTCATCTACCCGCTCACTATCTAACGCAGCTGTCGGTTCATCAGCCAATATGATTGTTGGATTCGCATATAGTGCTCGTGCCAACGCCACTCGTTGCTTTTGACCACCTGATAATTCGTCTGGATATCGGTGAGTCATGGTCACAATACCCAGACGCCTTAAAATACGATCAAACGTTGCTTCGGTTACATTGGGCGTTTTCTTTACCTGATCAACCAACTTAAATTGATCGGCAACCGTCAAATAAGGGACCAAATTGTACGCTTGCAAAACGAAGCCAATTTTATCAAGCCGCAGTTTCTCCAAATCGCGTTGCGGTAATGCTTGTAAATCTTCGTTCATCAAGCGCACCTCACCCTCAGTCGGTGTTTGTAACCCGCCCAAAATCGTCAAGAGCGTACTCTTACCAGATCCCGAGGGACCGATAATCAACACAACTTCACTCGCACGGACTGACATCGACGCATCTTGTAACGCCACGACTTGATTTTCGCCGTGACCAAACCGTTTTGTTACATGGCGAACTGCTAACACTTCCTTTGTCATAATTACCCTCCAATCACACTTGCTGGGTCAATTTTACTAATCAACCGAATTGGTACGATGGTTCCTAACAGCCCCGTCAGCAACAGCCCTAGCGCGATTAGTCCTGTAACAGGCCAACTGATATACACCGGTACGGTAGCTGGTAAGAGGGCTAAGGTCATCACGGCCAGACCACCCCCAATAACAACCGCAGTCAGCACAATTGCCCCTGTTTCGAAGATTGTATTGCGAGTCAAAAACTGATTTGGTATGCCTTGCGCACGTAAAACCGCCAAATTAGGTAATTTTTGAATCGTCAAAATATATAAGAAAATTGTCATAATAATCATCGAAATGATAATCAAAAAGCCAATCATCAAACCAAACGTAGCTTTTTGCGCCACATACCCGGGTAGCTTATCAATAAGTTGCTTCGTTGAATAGGCAACCAATTCACGTGGTACATTTGGTGCATCCCCCCGATAAACAGCTAAACTTCCGGCATAATCATTTGAAACACCCTTGACTGAAGACCAAGCCTCTAAGTCACCGTAAACAACCGGCGCCATATTGTACTGTGCTTGGGCAACATAGCCAACAATCTTATAACGCGTTGCTGATAAACCTAATGTTACCGTCTCATGGCGAGGGTACTGCGCATGATTTAACGTCGTATCAACGGCAATTTCGTCCGCATGCTGTGGCAGCCGACCGCTAACAACTTGTAACCTATCCTTCACAAATTCATTTGCATGCAACCCAACAAACTGGACTGACTCACGATGCCCGGCACGTTTCATCGTTGTCGGCGTAATCCCTAAAATTGCTGTGCCACGCTTTTGCTGTAATGACCGCGCTTCATGCTCAGTTAACAAGGACTGACCAGCATTGCCATTTGCATCTCGTGTCATTACGGCTGATTTAATTTGCCAACTCTCGATGGCCACTGTATTTTCACGTGCAAGACCAATCGCCAATGCGCAGAGTACGAAGACGAGATAACTAATTAACATGACAACCGTGATGACTAGCCCGTATCGCATTTTCTCTTTTTTAATTTCACGCCAAGCTAAGAACATTGGAGCACCTCCTATGATTGATAGCGCTATCATATCAATGACTTGCCGCTTACGATACTATCAAACGCGCAAAAACGGCATGCCTTAGCTGACACGCCGTTTTTATTTCTTATCGACCTAATCGGTATATCAATCTTTAACGATCAATATGTTGCCGTTGAAAGCGCGCAATAGCAGCTGTCACACCCGCAACGGCCGCCACCATTACTGCGACTACTTCAACTACCGTTTGTTTTACGGCAGCCGTTGTATCTGCCACCGTTTGCCGCAATGTCGTTGTCTTGCTCTCAGAAGCCACTGTCTGCGCTGTAATGCGTTCTGGTGTCGAAATAGATGATTGACTACTTTGACTTGAACTTTCCTGAGAGACGCTTGTCGCACGACTCAATGACGTTGTTGCAGCCGATCCAACCGATTTACTTGTGTCCGTTGACTGAGCAGCGGTCGACATTGCAGATGATGCCTGTTTCTTAGCTGACGACATCTCCATGCTACTTGTTATTACTGAGGATGCAGATGCACTAACCGATGCCGATTCTGTTACGGCAGAACTTTCTGCGGCAGATGCAGACTTCGGTGCATCAAATGCTGCGTTATCAATTTCACGTCCGTGTGACGCCAAATCTACCTTTAAAGCTTCATAATCATGCGCTTGACCGCCCAACTGGCCACCCGCCGGCGCCATCAAGGTTGAATTTGGGTCATGATTCAACCCTAACGAATGCCCCATTTCATGGGTAATAACCGTTTGTAAATCAACCCCTTGCGTCGCAATTCGAGCTGGATAAACATCTGTAATCCCGTCAGGCGCATATGTTAACGCAACGTTCGGATCAGTATCCCCTGCTGTCGTCTCTTGTTTTTCAACTTTAACAGTCGCCGCAGCTGGATCATTAGTAACCTGAACAACCGTTGTGCCAGCTAAACTATTCCAATAGGCGGCCGCCTGAGCTGTTTGCGCGGGATAATCGGCAGAATAGGCCACTACCTCGCCTTGTGAATCTAAATTACTGTACTCCCACGTCACAGCGTGCACAGACTGCCCAAACGGCAGCGAAGCCACTGTCAGTGACGTTGCAAGTACAACTTTAATGAATCGCATTGTTTCTCTCTCCTTAAAAACTCAGCATCTATCATATTACTTTTGTTTTGTAAGAGGAAAGCGAATCGTTTCATGTAATCGCTTACGATATACAAGTGTAATTTTGTTACAAAAAAGACACTTAGCCTAAAGCGAAGTGTCTCTTGTTAAGTCTTATTATTAAGCTTCTCGCGCTGTCATGAATGCACGCGTCATTGGCAACCCTTGTCCTGCAGGTCCCTTTGTCATCAAGAATTGAATAACGTCAATGTTACCCGCTTCAAATGACGCCGCACTACCTTGCAAATACAAGTCCCATGCCCGAGCAAACGGTTCACCATGTTCAGCAATCGTCTCGTCATACACGTTGTGGTAATTTGCCGTCCACGCTTCCAACGTCTTTTGATAGTGGCGTCGCAATGGCTCAATATCATCCATTTGCAAACCAGCTTCCATAATGTGCGTCACATTTTCAGCAATGTTTGGAATATAACCACCTGGGAAGATATACTTTTGAATAAATGGATCGACACCAGCACCATAGTGTTGTCCCGTAATACCGTGAATCAATGCACGCCCATTAGGGACGAGGTACTCAGCAACCTTCTTAAAGTACTCACCAAGGTTCTCTTTTCCAACGTGCTCAAACATGCCGACTGATGTGATGTAGTCAAATTGCATATCCTTGATATCACGGTAATCCATCAACATGACGTGCACCTTATCTTCAAGACCCAATTCCTTAACACGCTCTTGCGTTAGGGCATATTGCTCTTCAGACAACGTAACACCATAGGCATCTAAGCCATACTCTTGGGCGGCCGTAATAATCAACGTTCCCCAACCTGAACCGATATCCAATAACTTCTTACCAGGTTCAGCGTGCAACTTATCCAAGATGTGGTGCACCTTGGCAACTTGCGCTTCTTCAAGCGTTATATCATCACGTGCCCAATAAGCAGCTGAATAGGTCATCGTCTTGTCTAGCCACTTATTGTAGAAGTCATTTCCGATATCATAGTGACTATGAATATCTTCCTTAGATGCTTGCTTATCGTGGCCATGCAACATCTTCGTCAAAGTTCCCTTAAAGCCACTTTGGTTTGTTAGAAAACTACCTGACTTACGATAAGCCGACGCAATCAATTCTTGAATACTACCTTCAATTTCAATGTCACGACTCATATAAGCCTCAGACAAAGTCAACGTTGGCATTTTAGCCAGCGTCTTCATATCCAATTTTTTATTTAACTTAATGTGGACCTTCGGCAGGCCCTCGCCATAGTTTTCAGTCTTGCCATCCCAGTATGTCACCATAACCGGCATGTCAAAGGCATTTGCTAAAAGCTTACTTAAAACAGTTTTTTCTAACATCTCTGCAATACACCTCAACTAAAATTAGATACTAACGTCATTCTACTCTTTTATTTCGGAAAACGTATTAGTAATGTATTAAATTTTACTTATTTGGCATTAATAGTTAAGGGCATAACTTATATTAGATGCCCTACACTCCAAAGTACAAGCCGTCTGGATTGGCGAAATTAAAGACTTTTTGCAGTCCCATCTCAACTAGTTCTCCTGTTTCAATCCCTAGACTTTGCATTTTTTGATACAAAGTCTCAATATCGTCAGAATGCAACATCACTGATGGCACGTTATCTGCTACCTCAGGGGAGTTTTCTTTAATAAACGCCAAATCAAAAATGTTAAACGCAAAAGCGCCATCTTCACTAGGTGCCATTTGCACCATTTCTGTTGTTCCCATATCTTGGCGATCACGCTCAACAAAACCAACAGATTGCCAGAACTTCGCCTCACGGTCCACATCCGTCACATATAACATCACTTCAACATCATTATTCATCTTTTTAGCCTACCATTCCGATTTTTCTAAATCATACCATAATGGCGTAAAAAAAAGCATCTACGCAAAACGTAGATGCTTTCTTTAAGACTTAAGGTAAAATGCAGATTACCAAGAAGCCTTCTTAACACCAGGGATCAAGCCCTTGTGTGCCAATTGACGGAAGTTCAAACGTGACATTCCGAACTCGCGCATGTAAGCGTGAGGACGTCCATCAATCTTATCACGGTTGTGCATACGTACAGGTGAGGCGTTGCGAGGCAACTTTGACAAACCTACGTAGTCACCAGCAGCCTTCAAGGCAGCGCGCTTCTCAGCGTACTTCTCGACAGTTGCTTCAATCTTCTTAGCCTTAGCGATCTTTGACTTCTTAGCCATGATTACTTAACCTCCTTGAACACAGTAACACGACGCAACTTTGGAGAGTACTTCTTCAACTCCAAGCGGTCTGGTGTGTTACGACGGTTCTTAGAAGTTAGGTAGATACGCTCACCAGTTTCGGCGGCTTCTAACAAAATGTTAATGCGCATTAACATAACTCCTTGAATTTAATTTGTGAGGTGCCCCTCACCACTAATTTGAACGACAGGATTAGCTGCATTGGGCTAATCCCCAAGCTTGCGCCGTTACAATATAGCTAGTAAATTACAAATAATTATATTACACAGTTTGTTCGCAAATATCAAGTGTTTTGGCCAAAAAAGTGACAAGTAATTTTACTTGACGCATTTTTAATCGCCCACCAAACGCAAAATCAATCCACAAGATACTTAAAAAGCCACCAATCTTCGGAGCTTTAATCGGGAAATTGGTGGCTTTTATGAGTTTAATTAATCTGTCACAGTGGCTGTTTCGTCACGAATCTCAGGCGTATCATCAATGACACCTGAATCTCCACGCAACACAACCCCGCCAAACTTCTTAACATCCAAAACCATGTTAGGAATCATGTAGTCCTTTGAGTAACCCTTAATTGGCAATGGTCCGATGTTTGAATCGATCGTTTCGTCGAACCATGGTAACAAAGGTTGGTCCTCACGAATAATGGCAAACACGAATGAAACTTGCATGGCAACCTCACCATGGTGTGAATATGGTGACACACCATCTTCATACATCATCACCAAACGGCGACCAGGCTCGGCCTTCAAAATAGGGTTAATCTTCTCCAATGCAGCATCAGTAATTGTCAAATACATGATTTCTTCCTCCTTCAGATTTTGTCTGAATTCATTTCATTTAATTGTTTCATCTCTTTCAACAATTAAAGTATAGCACCCTGAATTTTGAGCGGTTGAAAAAAGGCACACTTCTGTCGTGATACCTGATTACCATAAATCATCAGTCCGCCAAGCGCATAAAATACCAACTCATTAGGCCAAAACCAGCTGCTAAGACATCAAGCGCTAAGACGTCAAAGAATCCTGCCAATGGCCAACCTAATAGTGGCACAATAAATTGCAAGACATGGAACAGGCCAAACAGAATAGTTAGTAACTTCAAACCATTAGCTAAAGAATCCATTTCACGGCGCGCACTAGCAATCGCAACACGCCAGAGCGACCAAATAAGCACAATCACCAAGCCACCAAACACAACATCGCGAACAATCACACCACGTGCTAGCACTGCCTCTGTGAGCGAATTCAATGGCCAAACTAATTGTAAAATCACGGCAGCCAGCCAGACAATCAATAGTTGTTGCATCGCTGCAGCCAACAATTTGTCCTGCTCATACCGGGCAAAACGCCATATGGCAACCAAAGTTACTAATATTAATAACCCTGCCACTAACTCTAATCCGTGAAAGCCACTCGCATACACCGCATCCGGCGCAGTCAGCACCGCTAATGGATATTTCGCTAATTTATAAGTAGGCCAAACAAGTGTTGCAATAACACTCTCTAACATTAAAATAATCGCGCCAATTAACCCAGCACCTAAAACAAATTTCCGTTGCCACCATTGTTGCATGCCATCACCTCGTTTAAATCAATAGTTCCATTGTACAAAAAACGTTCAGATGCGCCTAGCACCTGAACGTTTTCTTGTCGTCTCATTAAGGTTTATTTCATTCTAGTTGTGCGGATTTCTTCGAACTGACCGTCAAAAACGTTTTTTCGATTAGCTGAGGTCCCCATTTTATCAAACGGCGCCACATGATCCGCTTTAACAACAATGCGCTTCAAACGGCGCTTACCGTAAAACCAAAAGCCGATTGCTGCAATTATCAAAATGGTTAGCATTTAATGTCCCCCTTATTCATATACAGAGTATACCCGGCGAACCTTAAATTTTACTTGCCCGCTTGCGCCTTAAGACGTTCGACATCACGGGCAATTTCTAGTTCTTCATTAGTTGGAACCAACAATACTGTCGCACTTGATTCAGGTGTTGAAATAATACGCTCTACACCACGAACATTGTTTGCTTCCTTATCCATTTCAATGCCAAGGAACTTTAGACGCGCAATAATATCCTCACGTACATTAGCGGCATTCTCCCCAATACCAGCTGTGAAGACAATACCATCAACACCTCCCATTTCAAACGTGTACTGACCAAGATAGCGCACCACACGGTTCAAGAACATATCAAGTGCCAACTTTGCGTGTTCATTTGTATCAGCCACTTCTTCTAAGTCGCGCATATCTGACGATAACGTCGAAACGCCAAGCAACCCTGACTTGTTGTTCAAAATACGTAACATTTCGGCGTTTGACAGACCCTCACGCTCTTGAATGTAGTAAATCAAAGACGGGTCAACATCACCTGAACGCGTCGCCATCATCAAACCAGCCAATGGCGTGAATCCCATTGAGGTATCAAATGACTTCCCATCTTTAATCGCCGTAATTGATGCTCCAGCACCCAAGTGCAACGTAATCAACTTTAACTCAGACAATGGCTTGCCCATCATATCAGCTGCACGTTCAGCGACATAGCGATGTGAAGTTCCGTGCGCCCCGTACTTACGTGCCCCATACTTCGTGTAGTACTCGTATGGCAATGGGTACAAATAGTTTTCGCGAGGCAACGTCTGGTGGAACGCCGTATCAAACACAGCGACTGAAACCGCGTCGGGCAAGAGTTCCTGGAACACTTCAATTCCCGTCGCATTCGCTGGATTATGCAATGGTGCATAATCAGCCAAACGATGAATCTTATGGAGTACCTCGTCGTCAACAATTACTGACTTGTTGAACCATTCGCCACCTGCCACAACACGGTGACCGACACCGGTAATTTCGCTCTTATCTGCGACATTTTGAGTGCGGAACTGTTCCAGCATCTCTTCGATGGCTGCTTTGTGATCGGCAATGTCGCGCACAATTTCAGTTTTTTCCCCATTAAACTTCATTGTAAAGACACTCTCAGGCAAGCCAATTCGTTCAACTTGCCCCTTCGCGATGACCGTTTCGGCCGGCATATCTAGTAGTTGAAACTTCAATGAAGAAGATCCCGCGTTAATTGCCAATGTTTTTGCCATATTTCATGTGCTCCCTGTTTGCAATGGATGTCATCCAATTTATTGGACTAATTATAACATGTAAGCGTTATCATGACTAGCCCATTTCAGAAGATGCTGAAAGATTGACAATCAAAAAAGCCAGGCAGGCCATTGATAGGCATACCCGACTTTTTAATCAACATTGATTACTTGTTATTCAATTCAATAATCTTCAAAATCGTGTCAACGGCTTGGTTCATCACCTTTGTTGATACATATTCATAACGGCCGTGCATGTTCTCGCCACCTGCAAACAAGTTTGGTGTAGGCAAGCCCAAGAACGTAATCTTTGAACCATCCGTACCACCACGAACTGGCTCAATAACCGGCTCGATATCCAATGCCTTCATAGCCGCTTCAGCCAAATCAACCGGCGTCATATCGTCCTTAAGAATTTCACCCATGTTGTAGTATTGGTCATTCATCTCAAGCTTAATACGTTCAAGACCGAATTCACCATTCATCTTTTCAACAATATCACGCAAAATTTGCTTACGTTGCTCAAAAATAACGCGATCGTGATCACGAATAATGTAAGCCATTTCAGCTTCTTCTGGCGTACCAGTCAACTTTAAGATGTGGAAGAACCCTTGGCGGCCTTCTGTCAATTCCGGACGGTCTCCGGCTGGCAAAGCTGCGTGCAAATCCATGGCAACTTGCAACGCATTGACCATTGTGTCCTTGGCTGAACCAGGGTGTACGTTACGACCTTGAATCTTGATCGTTGCCGCAGCAGCTGAGAAAGTTTCCCATTCCAACTCACCCAATGGACCACCATCGACTGTGTAGGCAAAGTCAGCACCAAATTCAGCCACGTGGAAGTTATCGGCACCAATACCAATTTCCTCGTCTGGGCCAAAGCCGAAGACCACCTTACCGTGCTTGACATCAGGGTTAGCAATCAAGTATTCGGCAGCTGACACAATTTCAGCAACCCCAGACTTATCATCCGCACCCAACAAAGTCGTCCCATCAGACGTAATCAACGTGTGACCCGCATACTTCTTCAACGATGGGAAATCAGCTGGTGACAACGTGTACTCTTCGTTCAACTTGATATCTGATTGACCATCATAGTTTTCAACGAATTGTGGGTTAACGTTTTCTGAGTTGAAGTCAGCCGTATCAACGTGAGAAATAAACCCAATCGTTGGCACGTCAGCATCTGTGTTCGCTGCTAATTCAGCAAATACATAACCGTCAGCCATCGTCCGGACGTTTTCTAGTCCCAAGTCCTTTAGTTCTGCCGCCAAATCAGCCAAAAAAGCGACTTCCTTTGGATCTGATGGCACCGTCGTTGACTCTTCGTTTGAACGCGTGTTGACCTTTGCGTAACGCACAAATCGGTCAATTAAGTTTGGATATACTGTTTCTGTCATGTCTATTACCTCTTATCTATATTAAATATATGTGTAAGGATCGGTGTTCTGCTCTGAGGCAAAGACATCGGTCAGTTGCCAATCATTTTCTGCTTGCCAAGTTTTCACCAGGTCAACTAACCGGTCCTTGGCAATGGCTTCCATGTGATGATCTGGATCAATCACGACAAAATCGTCAGCCAATACGTCGTGACCGGTATGATAATAAAAATCTGCCGTCACATAAGCGTCAGCTCCCGCAGCCAATGCAGCTGGATATTCGCTACCCCCGTCGCCACCAAGCACAGCGATTCGCTTCAACTGGCGGTTCATATCATTGGCGATAACGCGAACATGGGCTACTTGGAATAAGTCACGCACAAAGGTGGCATAATCCGTAACCGTTTGAGGTGTTGCCAATTCGCCAATTCGCCCGAGACCCGTTTGACCATCTGGATTTGGAATGAGTGGCTTTACCTGTTCCAATTGCAAGGCACTGGCCAACCAATCGTTCATGCCACCCGCTGCTGCATCTAAATTCGTATGCGCCGCATAAACGACAATGTCATGCTTAATCAAATCAGCATACATGCGATTCTGCGGTACTGATAAATCTAAATTCTTAGCCGGCCGGAAAATCATTGGATGGTGAGCAAAAATGAAATCAACGTGCTTTTCAATCGCTTCTTGCACGACTTCTGGTCGGACGTCCAATGCAGTCATCACTGTCTGAATCTCTTGCTCTGGATCACCGAGTTGCAACCCGATTGGATCACGTTCCCAAGCTAATTCACGGGGTGCATAAGCTTCAATTCGTGCGATTAATTCTTTTGCCTTCATTTCCCCAGGACCTCCGCAATATCGCGTTGCATCGCCTGATACTCTTGATAAGCAGGGGTGTCCTGTTTATTAGCATCAGCCAACTTCGCCATAATCACACCAATGCGTTCATATTCACGTTGCCACTTTGTTAGCCACGCCTCTGGGCGATTAACCAAGTTATAAGGACCAAATTGTAGGGCTTGCTTATCATAAGTTGCATGACCCGGTACCGCTACCAAAATCTCATAGAAGTGACCATCATCAGCCACAACCGTTTCGTCGGTTAGCTGGTAACCGTTATCCATCAACCATGTCCGCACCACATCAATATCAATATTGGGTTGCAGGATGAGACGCTGGTAACGTTGGACATCGGCGTGGCCAGCCGTTAGAATCTGGGCAATTAAGCGACCACCCATCCCAGCGATTGTGACCGTGTCGATCAAGTCTTCTGGTTGAACTGCCGCCAGTCCGTCAGCCAAACGCGGGACCAATACATCCCCTAACCGATGCCGATTAATTTCATGTTGCACATTATCTAACGGCCCCTGTGCGACTTCACCTGCAATCGCAAATGAAATCCGCTTGTTCAACAAGAGATTTGCCGGCAGATAAGCGTGGTCTGAGCCGATATCAGCCAGACGGGCACCATCGGGTACATACGACGCAACCGTCGCCAATCGTCGTGACAATTGCAATGCATCCATTCGCATGTCCTCGTTTCCATTAAGTTTATTACAAATATATTAGCACAAATAACGCCGGCCTGCTAACAGGTCGGCGTTTCTCATCATTTTTGTTTAATCTTCAATTTTGATGCCTGATGTTTTTGTGGTCTCGGTCTTCGGCAGCACCACGTGGAGCACGCCATTCTTATACTTGGCTGTGATGCCTTCCCGGTCTACATTTGGTAAGTAGTATGATCGGCCAACTGACCCGAAACTACGCTCAGATTGCAAAATATTACCATCCTTGTCCGAATGATCTTTAATTTCATGACGCGTGGCCGCAATATGCAACGTATCCGCTTCGTAATCCACCTTCACGTCCGCCTTATCAGCACCCGGGATATCGGCAGTGACTTCAAAGCAATCATCCTTCTCAACCACGTCCGATTTCATATCAGTACCAAAAGTTTGTGAGCGTACCAATGACGCATCCATTTTATCGAGCAACTCCCCTAGTGTTTCATGTCGTCGATGTAACAACTCATGTGCCATGTATTTAGTCCTCCATTTTTCTAACATGTTTACCCTTCATTTTTAACATGTCAGTTAACTCAGACAATAACGATAAGGCTTGACTTCACAAACTGTTTAACTTCATGGCGTTTGTGTGAATAAAAAAGCCCATACCGTAAAAGTATGAGCTTAAAAATTATAGGCCCTTTTCCTCTTTAAGTTGGTCGTAAAGTTCGGCCATCTCGTAGTCGTTTGGTGCCAATTGCGTGTAATTGAACAACGCCTCTTCAGCCAATGCCGTCTCGCCTTCTTCACGGAAGTAGTAGTAGGCTGGCTTCAAGAAGTTAATGTTATCCAAGAAGAATGGCAAAGCAGCGTTCCAGTACTTCGTAGCCATCTCGAAGTCCTCCAAAGCCGTGTAGCTTTGTGCCAAGTTCCAGTACAATTGTGGATCGGTTTCAGAATCATCTTCACCTAAGAACGCATTCAACAAGTTAATGTTTCCCACGTGATCACCCATGGCAACCAATAGGTTTGAATAGCCAATCGTCAACGTCAAATCCTCTGGATTATTCTCAAGCGCTTCACGATAAATACGATCAGCTTCTTCATCTTCTCCTTGGATTTGTGCAACAGCTGCCGCACGTTGGTAAAGGGTGGTGTTAAAGGCGTCGACCGCAATACCAGCTTGGTATGTAATCAACGCTTGTTCTTGATCATTTGTATCTTCATACAATTGACCAAGTGGTTCATACAATCCAGCGTATGACGGATCAATTTCTTGCAATTCTTCTAGGGCATCAATCGCCTTATCAGCCGTTTCAGGGTCTGCCGCATAGGTCATTCCCAATTGGAAACGAACATCTGGCGTCAAATCAGTCGTCTTGATTTGCTCAAGGTAGCCCAAAGCGTTCTTGAAGTTACCTACCAGTGCGTAAGCCACACCAATTCGTGACGCAATGTCCAAACCAGAGAAGCGACGCTCACCAGCTTGTAGCAACTCGCGGTAGAACGGAATGGCTGTATTGTATTGCCCCGTCGCAAAGTAGAACTCGGCCAAGGCAAACTTGATGATTGACTCTTCTGGTGCCAAATCATAAGCTTCACGGAGCTTTGCTTCAGCCGCTTCATTCAATCCTTCAGATTGATACAAGTCAGCTAGCACTAACAATGATTCAATGTAAGCATTTGACTCTGGAGAAATTTCAGCCAAATAAGCAATCGCTTCATCTGTCTTATCCTCGTCAATTGCAATATCAGCCAACGCCGTACGCAATTGATCTTCATCCGGATACTTCTCCAACAACTTCTGGTAAGCGCGCTTCGCTTGGCTTGAGAATCCCAAACCATATAGCTCCTCGGCCAATGAGTAAACTGTGTCATCGTCATCATAACGCAATGATGACGCAAATGACTTCTTTGCATCCTCCAATTGTCCACCAGACAATTCATCAAGCATGCGTTCTGCAAATGTTGCCATAAGTACCACTCTTCCTTCTTGTTTAAAGTCAACAATTTATCATACAGAAAACGCGTCAGGATTGCCAATAAAAAGGGTATCCTGACGCACTTTGGCTACTTGGTTTCTGTTGCCGTCGCTTTCGCCTTAGCACGTGCTTTTTCTAGCAACGCTTGACGTGCCGACTGCTTTTGATCACGCGTTACAGCACCCTTAGACGCTGCCCCACGCGCGAAGTCATTTGACTTGATGGTTCCCTTACCCATTCTGACATACCTCTCTTGTATAAAACGGTACTTCTATTATACAAGTCCAACGTCCTTACTTCAAAGATTTGTTCGTCAGCGCAATGACATTCGCAACAGAGGCCCCCTTCACTGTCTTGGCCTTAATCTGAACGTCATCCCCAGCTTGTAACAGCAGTGCGGTCTGCGCCTTTGATGGATCTAACGTAAAGAGCGTGTCATCATCAACTAACTTAAAAATAACAACTTGTTTATCATCAAGCGTCGCATTAGCATTGACGCGCGCTACCTTACCAGTGATTGTTTCCGTCTTAATGCTATCATCGTTGGCACTGGCAGTTTGGACGCTACCCGCTAACGCATTTCGGTAAGAAGCCAAGGCATCGGCAGAATTCGCCCCTTCACCAATGACATTTTGATCCGCCCCCTTAATGTAGGCGTACTCGCGGAAGCGTTCGTTTTGATCCATCATCGACACGACCCAAGTTGGCGTGCCATCAATGTTCATAATAACCGGGTTTGAGCCGTGCCATTTATTCTGAGGATGCAATTGCTTAGCAACCTTCATCGCCCCATCCGAATCCATGATACCAACGTTCTTACCAACGTAGAACGTCAAGTCACCAGTCCGCGTATTAATCAACGAGTATCCCTTATCCGAATCAGCGTTCGAGGTTACCGTCGTAAAGTCGTCGAAGTATGAGATTGACCGATCGTTATTAAAGACCGGTGTCACACCACTTTCTGACCCGTTTTCAGTGGGCTTAATTTGGTTCTTGTGCCGGAAATTGAAGGCGTATGGGTTACCATACGTGCGGTTCATCCGTGTAGCTGCCTCTGGGGATACCCCCGCGTCCACCCACTTTGGCAAGTCCTTAGTTGCATAAACCGTCGTCTTACCCGTGTCCGCATTGGTCAACGACACATGAATATCATTAAACACCAACTGTCCCGCCCAACGAACATTCAGCAGGGTTTGCACCCAGCATGGTTGCCCATCGTTGTCGATTTCCAAAATTGGTTCACCAACTTGTTCAAACTTCGGATTGCGCATATAAATTTTGCGAGCAATATTATGTGAGAACCAGCTGGTTTCAGAATAATCCAACTTTTCTTTGACAAAGTGAGCTGTATCGTTAATGTCAGTCGCTGAAATAATGAAATATCCTGGCAATGTGCGATTCATAAACCAGGACATAAACCCAGCGAATTCGACTGGTGCCACGTAATAAGGCTTGCCATTAATGTACTGGGCTGACAAATCCCCCAAACGGTACATAGATGAATCCGGCACTTGTGAAAAAGCCTTCTTCATCATGTTCTGCGATGCTTGTGCCGAAAGCGCAATTGGTTGATCGTCTTTTGTCAAAGGCGCCTCTTTTTTCACCGTCGCTTTAACAGAGTCATACATTGGCCGCACAGTGACTGCCTGCGAAATACCTGCCGCTAATGAAATCACAAACGCGACAATTGGAATCACAAACGGCCAGATGGTTAATCCGGCAAAACTAATACGGCTACCACGCTTAGTTACCCGTTCAACAACTTGTGCTGAAGCACCTGCAAACAGTGTCCATAGCACAAGAGCCGTTGTTTCAATGGCCACTGGACTCACTAACTGCGAGAGTGTTGGTACCGGCATGAGCCAATACACATAAATCGCATTTAGAACCGTCACAGCAATAAACGTCCAAATTGTTAGTTTAGAAATCTTGAACTTAATTGCCCAGACTAACGTAACCAACGCCGTTAGCTCGAGCACCAGAAATGATGTTAACATATCCTACCCCTAATCCATGTAATACCTTAATACTACCGTAGTTCAGACGTGGTGCCTAGACAGAAAAACGCCGACTATTTGTCAGCGTTTTTCTTTGGTTCCTTATTCTGAATCGTGTTGTGACTTCAGGTTTAGTTTAGGCAATTCTGCATGTTGATGGCCGAAATCCAACTCCGGAATACCGTGTGCCAGCATATGGGCATTTCGGTGTTCAAACTGCGCATCTTCCCACGCCGCATCGACTTCCTGCCACGACCCCGTTTGGGCCAAAATCTCACGATATTTAGCTGGCATTTGTTGCGCGCCAATGGCCACTAGGGTATCTGCATGCGCTTGTAATGCTGGACTAAATGCTGCGTGTGGTTCAGCCAACCAAGCAAACAGGCCAATTGTTTCAATTTCCAACGGGGTATAATCCGTTTCAGCAACCGGCGTGAATGTATCTGGTTCAAGGTGCATCGCTTTTGGCGCAACCAACATCTTCGGTGCAACTTCCCACTCAAAGAAACCCGGCACGTCTGTTGATGGTGTCACGCGGTTGATGGTCACAACCCCTAACTGGTAGCCCAGCGCAAGTCCTAAGGTATACTCATCCGGTAATGGTTCGTCACCAGACACCATTAAAAATTCGGTCACATCAGCGGCTGGTTCATATGGAAAAGCTAACAACGCTTGCTGACCCAGCAAGACATCGTTGGCAATTGGTTGTGGCACAACAAGAGCTTTCATTACTCATTCCTCAATCTGTTTCAGTTTTAATCTTCAAAGAGTTCCGCCAAGCGGTTCATTAGGTAGGCTTCCGCCGCTTCGACGGCATCTTCTAATTCCTCAGCATCATCTTCAGTAAAATTCCCAACAGCCTCGCGATTATGTAAATTACGGATTGTTAACAATGTTGTGCGCTCGCCGTCTGATAACCCCGTATTCAGATTCTCCAAGGCGAGACTCACCATGTCATCGGTGGCTGGTAATTCAGCAAACACTAAAAATGATTGCATAATCTTACGGCGCTCTGATTCATATTCAGCGTGGATGTCTTCTTCCGGGCGTTGGGCTTTGGCAACTTCTGCCGTTTCACGCTCAGTCACTTGGTCTAGGTACAAAACCGTCCCTAGCTCTATATCAAATTCATCAAACGTCATATCAACCTCCTGTACGTTGCTGTGGCCCTTATTGTAACATATTCACAGAAGTAAGTTAGCCAACCAAACTAGTAAAAGCGTTGATCGAAGCGTCCAAGCCACTATGATACAATGAGCTTTAGTTAAAACCTTGGGGGTCCTATGATGGTGATGGAAAATTATTTTAAAGCGCTGCGTGAAAAAATCGGCCATGATGAAATCATTATGCCAGGTGTCGCCGGTGTTCTATTCGATGACACACGTACAAAAGTTTTGCTGGAAAAACGTGGTGATGGTGAAGTTGGCTGGAGTTTGGTTGCCGGCATGCAAAACCTAGGCGAATCTTCGGTGACCACGATTATTCGGGAATTTAAGGAAGAAGCCGGCATCGATGTGGCGGTAACAGCCTTAATCGGCGTTGACTCAAATTTTCACCACACTTTCCCAAGCGGTGATCAAGCCCAAATACCCATGACTTTGTACGAAGTTAAACAGACCGGTGGTGAACTGCGCGCGGATGGGGATGAGACCTTATCACTCGCGTTCGTCCCGCTAGCTGATAATCCCAAAATGTACAACGTCCAACACCAACTAGTAATCGAACAATTACAGCGTCAGGCACCTTATGGTTGGTTTTTCTAATAACTATAATCAACTGCCACTATTTTTAGCACATCAACAAAAGGCCAGCCCAGAAAATTCTGAGCTGGCCTTTTCATTGATAGTTAATCTATTACCTGACCAATCGTTGCCAATACATTAGCCCGGTAATCTGTTGACGTCGCATTTAATTGACGCATCTTGTAATAGGCATCCTTGTAATCAAAATCACCACGGCGCGTTGCTGCGTAAACCATTAACAAGTTGCAAGCGTCAGTTAACGAGTCCATTGGACGCAACTCGCCACCCGCTTCTAACGTACGGATGTCGGTCATATAGTCTTCGTGATCAAACTCATACCACGTTTGCATCTGCAACAAGACACCAGTTGCCCATCCTTCTTCGCGGACAATCGAAGACATCGTTTGTCCTGCTCGCATCTTCCGTAAAACATTATTAAATCGGTTGTTCACATTCAGAATACTTGTCGCAATTAATGCCATTTGTCATTACCTCTACATCAAAATCTTTCTGAATTTATCTTACCACAAGTTTGTGAAATAAAGAACAATAATTACAACGAATAGCAATTGAACACGCTTACAAAGCGGTTTTTAATTGTGAAAACCTTTTCATTTTGTGATTAGTCCGACAAAATGAAAAGGTGTCTGGCTTAAAATCAGCCAGGCACCTTTTATAACAGCAATTATTGGATACGTCAGCGGTGTAACCCCGTCGACATTCCCAGTCTGCTTTATTGTTTACTTATCTTCTGCCAAAAAGGCATCAATTTCTGCTGCTGAATCAACCAACTCAACGTGAATTAAACCACGCTTCAATTGTAACTCGGTTTCCTTCGTCAATCGGGTTGCTTGCTTCTTTGCTAACTTTTCAGACTTCTTCATGAGACGGCCTCTTTTCATTTAATACCTTTATTATACACGAAGAGGCATACTCTTAATTTTCATTTGTTCGATGCAACTTTGCAAAGCACGTCATCACCCAGTGTTCAACATCAGCTGCTGCCGTTGAAAAGGTCACCGCATACCAAACGCCGAGCACCAATGCCATCAAACCAACTGTAAACATTACTGACCACACACCACTAATGCCCATATTAGGGAAAACAAAATAATCCAGTAACATAAAAATTATTGGACTCGCAATCACCAAGGTTAAGGTCATCATTAAGTCATTTTCGTGTTGGGTCCGCGCTTTGTCGGCCGCCGCGTACAAATCATGAGTTAACTCATGCAACCCAGTTGCCGTCAAAATTTGTACCTGGTCCTGTACCGCAATCGGTAAAGCTTGCTTGATCAAAATAGCAGCCATCATGCTATCGCCTGCAGCACGCGGCGCCAAGAAACGCGCGCGGCGCTTAGGTAGCATCGCGTACAAATCCGTTGCATTTAATTTTTCAGCGTAAATACCATCTTCATTTTGAGCAAATACGATTATCTCGTCTGCCAATGGTTGTACAACAAAAAACATCGCACACACCTCCATCACTAAGCCGTTAAATTTCTCTCCGAAGGACCATTATTCCCCTATTCACTAACAAAAGCAATGCGTTTGTTCTAGAAATTCCGGTAAAGCGGTTTCATTGGTTTAGACCATTCTATATGTCAGACGACTGCGTCCATCCCCAAGTTTCGTAACAACCATCTGCTGCTGAATTTGGCGTTTCATTGATTCCACGTGCGAAATGACACCAATCAAGCGACCACTTTGTTCAACCATCGAGAGTGCTTCCAAGGCCTGATTCAATGTGTTACTGTCCAGTGAACCAAATCCTTCATCAATAAATAGTGCATCAATTTTGGCACCACCAGCCCGTCGTTGCACAATCTCTGCCATCGACAACGCAATCGACAACGCTGCAATAAATGATTCACCACCTGACAACGTACTTGTCGACCGGACCTTACCCCCATCTTGATCATAGATATCAATATCTAGCCCGTTCTGGTTCGCTCGTCCTGCCTGTCGACTTGATAGCACGAATTGGTACCGACCACCTGATAACGTACCAATATAGTGTTCGTTCGCATAGGTTAAAACTTCATACAAGAAACTACGTAATACATAAGGTTCCAAACGTAGATGTAACAAATTATTACCATCGACTGCCTGAGTCAATTTAATCAAATCAGCCGACTTTGCCGTAATGGCATCAATGTCCGTTTGCAATTTCAAAATTGTAGTCTGTTGCTGTTGCAAAGCCTCTAATAGCCATTCTGCTTTATTTAAACTTTCGGTTGCTTCAGCTAAAGCAGTTTGCTTTTGCGTCAATTCAGCTTGTAACTGTGACAAATTGGGCCGTTCTTGGCCAGCAGTTAACGTCTGGCTCTGCGCAATGGCTGTCGCGACCGTCTCACGTTGCGTGTCATAAGCAGCTATTTGCCGTTCTAATTGGATTAATTCATCCGGTTGATTCTGAAGGCGTTCTAACAACACCTTAAACGCCCGTTCATCCGCAACCGGACCGTCAGTAATCGCAACGCCGAGACGACCCTTTGCCCCTTCTAATGCCGTTTGGTACGTATCTTGCTCTTGACTTAAGACTATCCGTCGCTGCGAAAGCTCTGCCTGCGTCTGTTCAGCAGAGCGAATTTTCTCGTCAGCGCTCTGGACAGCTTGTTGATAGGTCGCAATTTTTTCAGACAGCGCCTGCTGTTCGACCTCATAATCACTGACTGTTGTAAGCTGTCCGTCCGAATTCAGATCGTCTTGTTCACTGTCATTTTCAGCCAGCTGCGTCGTAATGCCCGATAATTGCGTTTGCGTCCGTGCTAGATTCTTCTTAACAGATGCAATCTCCTCCGTCAGAGTCGCTAACGTCGCTGTCAGGTATTCTTGTTTAGTGACCTGATCTGATAGGTGCTGACGTACTTGTGCAATGACAGTCTGTACGGTTGACGTATCATACGTGTCTGGCAACAAATTGTCTGGGAACACGGTTGCCCATGCTGTGAAAAATTGATTATACTCACTAGCAAATCCGTCTCGTTCTGACGTAAGTTGCTTTGCCAACGCATCATACTGTTGTTTGGTTTGTGTGGCGTCCGTCGTCAAACTCGCTTCAGTCGCGATTGCTTGTTGCTCGGCAGTCTCAGCCTCATCAACAGCCGCCATCGCCACCTTAATTTCAGCATATGAGGTGCTACCAACGTGCGGGTCAGCTCCCTCGCCAGTATAAATCTGGCCACAAACCATGCAAGCCTCACCAATTTTCAATTCACTGTGAAGTTGTTTAATCATGAGTTCCCGGCGCAATGTCGCCTTCGCTTCACGCATCGCAATGACATCCTGCAGATTAGCTTTAGCCGTATCTAGCTTACGTGTTACCTGCATCAAATTCTCAGCCTGTTGCGCGACTTTTTTCTCAGTCTGTTGCAATCGTTCATCAGTCCGTTGTAGCTCATCAGCTTGGGCAGCAAAAACCAACAATTGCTCACGCGATGCTGAAACAGACGCTACTGTCGCCAAAGATGTTTGTAGCGCAACTTCCTTGGCAGTTAATTCAGCCAATTGGGTCGTTAACTGAGCTTCGTTAGTTTGTAGCGTTTGCCGTTGCTGGGCCAACTGAGCCGCTTGCGCAATCAGCATTGCCAGACGCTGCGCATTAGGCAACAAAGTTCGTGTAATTCTTGTCAAACGCGCTTCAACAGTCTTGATATCAGCTGCTTGTGTTAAAAGTTCCGCTTTAGTAGCCTTCGCCACTGAAAGGCTATTGGTTGTAGTGGCTTCGCGTGTCGCCAACTGTGTTAATTCAGTTGCAACCCGCGCTAGTTGTTCTTCATATCGCGTCACATCATTCATGATGCTTTGCTGCTGGGTTCCCCACTGCAATAGCGTCGCTTGCTGCCGTTGCTCATTAATTTGCTCGGCTTGTTCATCAAGCTGTTGCTGCTTAGCCGTATTTTCAGCCAACAACTCAAATTGACGATTTAATTGTTCGGCCGCTTTCACCCGTTCCTGCGATTGCGCAACGGCCGTAGTTGCCGTCGCCTTTTCAGTTTCACGGGCCGTCACTATGTCTGTTAACCGCGCAATATAAGCAGTTAAAGCGGTAATTTTCTCAACGGCCGTCGGTGCGCTATCTGCAATTGCTGGATCATCCCACGAAATTTGCGACAACGCCACATCCCGTTGGGTCTCAAGATTCGTGACTTGTTTTAACGTGTCTTTTTGTTGTTCCTTCAACGACTCCGTGAACTGATTAAAAACTTCCGTCCCAAATAGACTCCGCAAAATGGTCATCTTATCATCGCTCTGAGCGGCCAAAAATTCACGGAACTGATTCTGTGGTAACAAAATGATTTTGCGGAATTGGTCTGCATTTAGATGCAATAATTCTTGAATCGCATCCCGCACAACCGGAATTTTCTCGCCCATCGCCGCGATAGGCACTTGTAAAGTTTCGTCAACCTCAGTCAATGACACTTCGGCTTTACGTTCAGTGGTATCATCGTCGGATTTCGCACCACGCTTTTTCTTTAATTGTTGCGTCGGTTTGCGACTAATTCGATAGTACCGTCCATTGTGCTCAAACCAAAAAGTCACAACCGTTTCCGCTGTTGTGGGCGCAAATTCACTACGCATTTCCTCTGGCTTACGTTCACTGGTCCCTTCACCAAACAAGGCGTAGGTCATCCCATCGAACATTGTTGTTTTACCGGCACCGGTATCGCCAGTGATCAAAAACAATTTCGATTCTGTAAATCGCTCAAAATCAACCGTCGTTTGTTCGTAGGGCCCAAAATATTGTAACGCTAATTTAATTGGACGCATCTTTATCCCTCTTCCTGTTGGCGTAACTGTACTAGTGTATCTGCGATAACACGTTCTTGCGCTGCGGTTAGTGATTCTTGTGTGACTTCTTGGTAGAAGGTCGTAATCAAATCATCATCGGACACATCATCGGCAACGACTTCTGGAATAACCTGATCAACCATCGTGAGTGCCGGTAAGTCATACTGCACTTCGACGACATCCCCATAAATGTCAACCAACGTTGCGCGTGCATTCGTTGTGTGTGCAACGCCCTGAATGCGAATACTAAAAAAGTTGGCATGATTTCTAGCATACTGTTGATAAAATTCAGGACTTATCAAGGTCTCAAACGGCGCTGATAGGACAATCAAATCTTTGGTCGGTGTAATTGGGTGCCAAGTCGTGCGGACCGCGTCGGGTGTGATATCAACAATAAAAACCCCTTTCTCCGTTTGCGCTTCCTTGGTATTGAATTTAACAGGTGATCCAGCATACTGAATTGTTTTAGTTGGACTAGCTTCACGTAAATGCAAGTGGCCCAACGCCACGTAGTCAAATGCTGAAAATTGGTCAGCAGTGATGCCCTTCAATCCACCGACGCGTGAATTCGTTTCACTAGTAAATTCATAGTCTTCATTACCTGCGCCTGTCACATAATAATGGGTGACCAAAATATGTTGCTTATGTGGATCAAATGTTGCCACCATATCTTGCACAATCCGGTTCATAACCTGTTCAATACTTTGGTACGCCGCCAATTCGTCTTCCGGGATTTGATAATAAACACGCGCGGTTGTTGGTTCAATAAATGGTAGTAAATAAATTTGCGCTTCTGGCGTTTCCACTGGTTTAAATGCACCCGCTAGCGTTGTATTAAGGAATAACCCGGTTTGCTCACGCCACTCATGGCCCGCTCCCAGACGTGTCGCACCGTCGTGATTCCCAGAGACTGCGTAAATCGGTAAATGATGGGTCAGGTTCATTTCTTTCAGCATCCGCTCCAAGGCCGTCACGGCCTGTGTTGATGCAATCGCGCGATCATAAAGGTCGCCAGCAATAATGACCCCGTCGACTTTTTCAGCAATCGCAATGTCTAACATCTTTTTAAAGGCAGCTTCCTGCTCTGATAACAAACTGAAGCCACCTAATTCTTTACCGATGTGCCAATCAGCTGTATGTAATAATTTCATGTATCTCTCATTTCTCAAATGAAAAAGGCGACCAAACACGCACAGCTTGTTTGGGTCACCTTTCAGCGTCTTACAATGTGTCGACAATCTCGTCAAACTTTTCTTGGATAAAGTCACGTGATGCTAATAACTTTTCTTGCTCATCAGTCGTTAAGTCTAGATTAGCTTCTGCTAACACGCCGTCACGGCCAATCACCGCCGGGTATGACAAATAAATGCCCATGTCATCACGTCGGTTTGAAACCACTAATTCCGCATGCGCATCAGCCATCACAGCTTTTGCAATCCGAACCGCAGCCGTTGCGACACCATAACTCGTATAACCTTTACCGTTTAACACAGTAAAGCCTCCCTTACGCGCTTCTGCCTCGATACCGGCCAAGTCAATATCACCCGCATCGGCCAACTTAGCAATTGGTTGACCAAGCACTTGCACGGTTGACCACGCGACAAATTGTGAATTACCGTGTTCACCTAAGTTATAGCCGGATACTGAACGAGGGTCTAGATCAAACGCCTCATCCACCGCACGTTGCATTCGCGCCGTGTCTAGCAAGGTTCCCGTACCAATCACCTTATGTGTTGGAAATCCAGTAACTTGCTGGAATAATGCGGTAATAACGTCGACCGGGTTTGAAATCACAATTAGCACCCCAGTAAAGCCCGATTCTTTTAAATTGGTTCCCACCGATTGCACCATACTACTCGTAAACTTTAGTTCCGCAAATCGATCACCGCTTGGATTGTCCTGTTGCAACTTAATGTTCCCTAACGTCGAAATCACAACATCCGCGTCTTCCAACGCTGACCAATCATTAATTGTGATATTACCATGCATTTCTAAATTAGCCATCGCATCCTGAAAGTCCAGTTGATCCGCCATTACCTTACGCTCGTTAGCGTCGATAAATACGTAATCATCTGCGACCCCTTGTGCAATTAACGCGTGTGCCACTGCACTACCGACGTTCCCCAACCCGATAATTCCGACTTTACGTGCCATATCATCCTCCAAAGTTTTAATAATTTCATTATACCGAAAACGGCCATTGTTCTCCACCGAACAACAGCCGTTACCTTTATGCTTTAAATAAATGTTTCGTTGCCGCCATCAACAATGCAGCTGCAATCATCAAAATCACCAAAATTAGATAAACAATATTCTGAATTTCGCCAGCTGGGTTTGCCGTAAAGGCCATCCCGTAAAGCATTGGTCCAAACGCAGACATGAAGTAGCCACCAGCCTGAGCCATTCCGGATAGTCGCGCAGTTTCAACTGGTGAATCCGTCTTTGCAGCAAACATGGTCATCGTGTAAAGGAAGAAGAACGACGTCGCAAAACCAATCAAGACGGTTAATGTCCACCAATATGCCAGCGATGACGTATCCTGATTAAACAACATAACTGCACCGACCAACGACAACACACCTGCAATAGCAATTGCCATCATCGTCCCACGGCGACGCATATGAACAAGAATGTTTGGTACGATTATCGAAATCGGCATACCGATAAATGAGTAAAACGACATAATAACTGAAATCGCCCCTGCTGACACGTGATGATGGGCCATCATCGTTGGTAACCAAGCAACTCCCGTGTAATTAATTGTGGCCTGTACACCGAAGACAATCAGAAATGGCCATGCCCGTACATTGGTCCAAATACGCTTTTTCGGCGCCACAGCTTGTTTTACAGTCGCGGCTGTTTTCACTTTTTCTGGCACTAACCGTGCTGTATAGAACCAAAAGCCCAAGACAATTGCCGGCAATAGCACCAACAACCACATCACAGCATGCCAACCGAACGTCGCAACAACCGGTGCAGTTAATAGACTAAAAGCAGCTGACCCAACCATAATTGTGGGTGAGTAAAGCGATGTATAGACGCCGACTTTATGTGAAAAATATGCAGCCACAAATGAAGGCATAAAGACATTTAAATGGGCAATACCAATTCCCACAAACACCGTGCCTAACAGCATCGTTGGCATCGTCACAATTAGTCGCAGTGCCGTTCCCAGGAAAATACTTGCAATTGACAAGAACAACGCTTTTTTTAGGCCAAACACAGCCATTGTTTTGGATGCAAAGTTTGAGATTAACAAAAACATCACCAGTGGAATCGTTGTTAAGATACCTAACTGACCGCTAGGAACACCTAACTCCGACGATATTTGCGACAACATCAATGGCAATGTCGTAATTGGCGACCGCATAATTAATCCGATCAACATGACACTTGCTGCTAATGCAATGCCCGTTGGTAAAACTTGTTTCTTACTCATGTACCCGCTCCTAAACCTTTTAAATCAAGATATCTAGCATACCATTCTTTCCAATATGAAAAAAGCCACCAGACGTCTCAATCCGGTGACTTTTTTGTTACTTTACAAAGTTAGTGATTTTTGGGCATCAAAATCTTGCGCAATGGTACGCTCAGCAACAAGGCCAAGATAAACCCGGCCAAAACTTGCATGATGTTGGCTGGTACATCGGCTAGTCCCGCCAAAAAGGCTGGACCAAGCTGCATTTTTGCACCACCGTTCAACCAGATTAAGAATGAACCGGCTAACCAGTACCCAACGACCATCACCAAACCGCCTAAGAAATTGCCGAGGACGCGCTTCCCAATCGAAGGATTTAACCCATACTTTCCAATCACCCAGCCTTCACCGCCGTGAATAAGCAATGAAAAGAACATCCACTGTGGATACCCAGCCAGCAAATCAAGCAATAAACCCGTTAGCCCACCGACCATCGCGCCGGTTCTTGACCCATAGTGCCAAGCTGCGATAAAAATACCCGTTTCCACCAGTGACACAAAACCTGTTGGCGTCGGTATTTTGGCGACATAACTTAAGACAATATTGATAGCGACAATCACGGCCGCAATAGTTAATTGTTTAGTCTTCATTTTTTATCCCTCACTCAAACGTCGTGCCGCCTGCCAAACATTACCAACCGGTAACGCGTCATTCAACGGTACGCCGTGTTTGATACCTTCGTACACAAATGCTTTTGCATCTGAAACCGCATGGGCCGTTGTTGCCCCAGCAGCTAACTGACTAGCAATTGCGGAAGAAAACGTGCAACCAGCCCCATTATTGTAGGCATTAGCCACCTTTTTTGTCTTAAACGTCTGCAGCTCATCAGCCCCCACTAAAACATCAACTGCTTCCTGACCGGCTAAACGCTTACCGCCCTTTACCACGACAGATTGGGCGCCCATTTGCTGCATAATACGAGCTGCATCAGTCATATCCGCGGCTGTTTTAATCGTTCGACCGCTTAACAATTCTGCTTCAACTAAGTTCGGTGTGGCAATAGTCGCCAACGGCAATAATTCTGCTTGAATAGCTTTCACCAATTCATTGACATTCGTCGTGCTTGTCTCTTTAAAAGCCATCACCGGATCAATTATAACTGGTAGGTGGCTGGCATATGTTTTCAAATACTTCGCAACCAGTTTAACGTGTGCGACAGTCGGTAGCAAGCCAACCTTCACGCCGGCAATATCGTCAATCGCAAAAATTGAGTCAAGCTGAGCCTCTAAAACGGCAATCGGCACGGGATGAATGGTGAAATCATCTGGCGTGACAGTCACAATGCTGGTGATAGCACTAAGCCCAAAGTAACCATATTCATTAAACGTTGCTAAATCGGCTTGAATGCCCCCACCAGCCAAAACATCCGAACCTGCAATCGTTAACATTTTTGTTGGTTTCAATCTGCCATACCTCCACATCGATATCAATAAGATTAAGTTTAGCACAGAATTTTATGAGAATGTATGAAAAAATAAAAAGAGTGAATATTGTCATTCACTCTTTCCATATTACCTACTTATTAGGTCCCACAAACAGACGTGAATCCCAATATAGCGGGCTTTAAATTACTTGATAGCGTCCTTCAATGCCTTACCAGGCTTAAAGGCAGGAATCTTTGATGCCGCGATCTCGATTTCCTCACCCGTTTGTGGGTTGCGACCCTTACGAGCTGCACGTGTACGAACTTCGAAGTTACCAAAACCAATCAATTGTACCTTGTCACCCTTTGCCAAATTATCTTGGATTGATGCAAAGACAGCATCAACTGCTGCCGTTGCGTCCTTCTTAGTCAAACCAGTTGTCGTTGCAACGTCGTTTACCAATTCTTGCTTGTTAGCCATGTTAATATCCTCCTGCTTGATAGCTGATTGGGATTCCCAATGTACGAAATGAAACTCGTTGTTCCCTTATTTCGATATTTAGAATAGCATAGTTACACGGCCTTAACAAGCGATTGTTTGCTTAAAACGTTGATACAGCGCGCTTTTCATCCTTTTTCAACAAATATTCATGTTTCACCATTATTTTTCGTACAAAAAGCGAAAAAGCACCAAATCCGAACGGACCGGTGCTTTTTAATCACTTGCTTACGTACGAGCACGCTTAATCAAGTGAATTGGTGTTCCTGTAAAGTCGAATGACTTACGAATTTGATTCTCGAGGAATCGTGCGTAAGAGAAGTGCATCAATTCTGGATCGTTAACAAACACCACAAAAGTTGGTGGTTGAATGGCAACCTGTGTCGCATAGTAAACACGCAAACGCTTACCATTGACAGTTGGCGTTGGGTTCAAAGCCAACGCATCCATAATCACTTCATTCAGCGTTGCAGATTGCACACGCTTTTGGTGGTTTTCGTTAACCTGCTTAATCAACTCAGGCAACTTGTTCAAACGTTGCTTCGTCTTGGCTGAAACGAAAATAATTGGTGCGTATGACAAGTATTGGAACTCATCACGAATCTGATTTTCAAAGTCAGACATCGTGTGATTATCCTTTTCAAGCGTATCCCACTTATTAACCACGATGATAATGGCACGTCCAGCTTCGTGCGCATAACCTGCAACGTGCTTGTCTTGCTCACGAATACCTTCTTCAGCGTTCAAAACCATCAAAACAACGTTAGAATCATCAATTGCACGCATCGCACGCATCACTGAATACTTTTCAGTTGATTCATAGACCTTACCACGCTTACGAATACCAGCAGTGTCAACCATGACAAACTCATCACCGTCAGCAGACGTAAATCGCGTGTCAATGGCATCACGGGTCGTTCCTGAGATATCAGAAACAATGACACGTTCTTCGCCCAGGATGGCATTAACAAGTGATGACTTACCAACATTGGGACGACCAATGAATGAGAATCGGATTGAATCATCATCGGCTTCGGTGTCCGTTTCTGGGAAGTGTGAGACAACTTGATCTAACAAGTCTCCCAACCCAGTTCCGTGAGAACCAGAGATTGGGAATGGATCACCAAATCCCAACGCATAGAACTCATAGATTTCTGAACGCATTTCAATGTTATCGACCTTATTAACGGCCAATACGACTGGCTTTTTTGAACGGTACAAAATTTTTGCAACGCGTTCGTCAGCTTCTGTTAAACCTTCTTGCGCAGAAACCATGAAAACAATCACATCAGCTTCATCAATCGCAATCTCAGCTTGTTGGACAATTTGCGTCATAAATGGCTCATCAGCCATGTCAATTCCACCAGTATCAATCAGACGGAATTCGCGGGTCAACCATTCTGCGCGCGTATAAATACGATCACGCGTAACGCCTGGTGTGTCCTCAACAATTGAGATACGATCACCAGCAATACGGTTAAAAATAGTTGACTTACCGACGTTTGGGCGGCCGACAACGGCCACAACAGGAAATCCCATGTTACCCTCTTTTCTGTCAGCGCACCGAGGCGGCCGACGTGTTCATTACTATTTTCGATTATACTGTTTAATACAGCATGTGTCTGTTATCGTGTGACCAGCACAAAAAATAGCCCATTTACGAAATTAAGCGTGCGTTAGGACAACCCAACACACGCTTAATTTTTTAAGCTATTAAAAGCTGATTAGTTGAAGTCCTTGAAGATATCTCCAAAGGCATCACCCAACGTAGCTGAACCCTCTTCTTCTGAAGTTGAGTAGTTAGTTGGAGCTTGTTCTTGGCGAGGACGACGTTGGCGACGAGGACGATCGTTGTTTGATTGACCTTCTTCGCGAGCAGGAGCCTCTTCCAAAGCCTTGATTGACAATGACAAACGTTGCTTGTCAGGGTTTACTTCCAAAACCTTAACCTTAACCTTGTCACCGGCCTTCAAAACATCACTTGGGTTAGCAATGTGCTTGTGTGAGATTTGTGAAACGTGAACCAAACCTTCAACACCAGGGAATACTTCAACAAAGGCACCAAAGTCAACAACGCGCTTAACAGTGCCTTCCAAAACAGTTCCTTCTGGAGCTTCTGAAGCAGCAGCTTCCCAAGGACCAGGTTGCGTAGCCTTGATTGACAATGAGATACGTTCCTTTTCAGGATCCAATCCCAAAACCTTAACCTTAACATCTTCACCAACTGACAAAACGTCTGAAGGTTGTGAAACGCGCTCGTGTGAGATTTCAGATACGTGTACCAATCCGTCTACACCACCAAGGTCGATGAATGCACCGAAGTTAGTCATGCGGGCAACCTTACCTTCAACGACGTCACCAACTGACAATTCGTTGAATACACGTGCCAATGCTGCTGAACGCTCTTCGTTCAAAACATCACGACGTGACAAGATCAAGCGGCTGTCAGCAGCGTTGATCTCAATAATCTTCGCGCGAATAGTTTGACCCTTGTATTGGTTCAAATCTTGCACGAAACGGTTCTCGATCATTGAAGCAGGTACGAATCCACGTACACCTTCAACGTCAACAACCAATCCACCCTTAACGACTTGCGTTACAGGTGCTTCCACAATGTCATCAACATTGTGCTTGCTTGCGATTTCTTCCCAAGCACGACGAGCTTCCAAACGACGCTTTGACAATAGGTATGATCCACCTTCCTTGTCAGAACCGATAGTTGAAACCACTACCAAATCCAAAACGTCTCCTACCTTGACAAGGTCATTAACGTTAGCATCACGGTCAGCCGTCAATTCGCGCATTGGGATAACACCCTCAACACCGGCACCTTCGATACCTACGATAACTTGACGAGCATCGTCAATTGCCAAGACTTCACCCTTAACTACATCGCCAACTTTAACTTCGGCTACGCTGTCAAGAGCTGCCAATAGCTCGTTGTTCTCTTCGTTCATTACAATATATCCTCCTGGTCACACGACTCTAGTAGTTATTATACCTAATCCTTTTATAAAATACTAGTAGTCACAGCCAACTTTCTTTACTAATTTATATTATTTGTTTGTTTTCGTCGCGATGATATCCTTGACCGCCGCCACAACACCATCAATTGACAGACCCGTTGTATCTAATTCAACTGCGTCGTCCGCCTTCTTGAGCGGTGAAATTTCACGGTGTGAGTCTAGATAATCACGCTTTTCAATCGCGACTTCCAGCTCAGCCAACGTGGTGTTCATACCCTTAGCTTGATTTTCTTTAAAACGACGTTGAGCTCGTTCTGCGACTGATGCAATCAAGAAAATCTTAACTTCCGCATTCGGCAAGACGGTTGTACCAATATCACGGCCATCCATGACAACGCCACCCTTAGCAGCAATGTCACGTTGCAAAGCGGTCATTGCTTCACGAACAGCCGCATATGCAGAGACCGCTGAAACATTGGCTGTCACTTCAACAGAACGAATAGCATCGGTCACCTCTGTGCCATTCAAGAAAACCCGTTGCACAGGTTCACCTGGTTCAAAAGTAATTGTTAGATCTGGCAATAGTGCTGTGACCCCGGCTTCATCTTCTGGCTTAACGCCAGCCTGAAAAGCAGCTAGCGTAATTGCGCGATACATAGCACCGGTATCAACATACACAAAGTTTAAATCTGATGCCAAAATTTTGGCAATCGTTGACTTACCTGCTGACGCAGGCCCGTCAATCGCAATTTGAATCGGATTCATTTCAGTAAGTTCCTCACTCGTTAATTTAACAATTAATTGTACGCTATTTGAGGACAAAATAAAAGAGACACAATCATTGTGTCTCCTTATTTTTACTTCACTTTTAGCGATTGCCCGTAATAACTCGAATAATTTGCCGCCGTTAAACCTGGATTCAACGCGTACAGTGCTTCAGGGGTTGTCCCGTTTGCAACGGCAAAACTGTACAAAGTACCTGACTCAAATTTTACACTTCCTGCCTCATCAGTTTCCGATGAAGACGATGACGCTGATGACGAACTAGCTGATGATGAGGATACTTCCTCAGAACTCATGCTACTTGTTGCGGCATTCGCAACGCTTTCTGACTCAGCAATCGCCTTAGACGATGCCGCGGCTTCTTTTGCTGCCTTTTCGCTAGCTGCCTTCGCTGCCTTTTTCGACGCCTGTGTGGCTGCCTGCTTTGCCCGTGACTCTGACTTAGCCGTTTCCGTTACTTTACTTGTAGTCGTCGTGGTCTTAGTTGATGTTGCAGCTGGCAATTCCGTGTTAGTGGTCGCATCTACCGGCTTATTCAACGCTTGCAAATACTTGTAAACGGGCACAAATGACAGAGCAATCACAATCAATACCAAAATTCCAACAACCATGCTGACACGTTGTGACTTACGTCGATTTTGTGTACGTGAGTATTGCTCAGGCGTGTCTTCTTTAAAAGACGCTTCCCATGGCTGTTGTTCATTATTTTTCTCGGTCATGATTGGTCTCCTTACTTCTCTTTTGATTACACCTTAGTCTACACTAACAGCTCATCAAAATTTAGTGTCACACCCATTCCTTAACCTAAATTAAAAAGTTTTGCCACTTGCGCACGCCAATCCGTCACACCAACTGGTTGTTCATCCTGTGCCGTCGCAACTAACGCAAGTTCTTCAGGGTGCCAATCATGTGCACCTACCGATTCAGTATTTGGTGCACCAGTCGTCTCATCCCCAAAGTGCGTCAGTAACGTCGCGCGGAGACCAGACGGTGACTTAGCATACCCAACCAAACGTGCCAAATCAGACTGGCGTTGTTGCCGACGTTGATCAAACATGTCCGCAATTTGGTCTGCCGTTAGCCCTTGCTTGGTATAAAAGTCTAACAAATTAGCCTTATCTTTACCGATTTCATCAGTTCCAAAGCGCTTTTCAAGGTAGCCAAAAATCACTTCACGCGTTGGAATTGTACTATCAATCATATGCAATTGCATCGTTTCATCACCGGGTACATACAACAAAACAGCTGCTGATTGCTCGCCGTCGCGTCCTGCACGTCCGATTTCTTGTAGATAATTTGCTAAATCATTGCTCAAATGATAGTGAATGACATAGCGCACATCATCTTTATCAATGCCCATACCAAAGGCTGATGTTGCCGTAATCACATCAATTTGCCCCAGCATAAATTGTTGTTGAATACGGTAACGCGACATTGTATCCAACCCTGCATGATAGGCAGCCACACGTTGGCCGGTTGTTTCACGTAACCATTCAGCCATTGAAGTTGCTAACTTACGACTCGAAAAGTAAACAATGCCCGGCCCCTTCAACTGTCGCACTAATTCAGCCAAGCGTTCACGCTTTTGGCCTTCATTATCTAGCTGTTCTGTGTGTAAATAAATATTCGGACGATCCACTGATTGGCGATAAATAAACCAATCTTCCGGTGCTAGCCCAAATGGTGTTGTGATATCTGTCATCATTTGCGGAGTGGCTGTCGCAGTTAATAACAAAAGTTGTGGTTGGCCAAGTTTCTGGTGAACTTGTGGCAAGGCCAGATAATCAGGCCGAAAATCAGGGCCCCAACTCACAATCGTGTGTGCTTCATCAACAACCAACAAATTAATCTTTACTTTTCGTAAAGCTGATTGGACCACTGTCTGACCGAGCATTTCAGGTGACACAAACAAAAACTTATACTGGTCCAAACCCCGCAAAATTGTACGGCGGGCATCTTGGGGCAATGTTGAATTTAACGCTACCACCTTAGATTCACCCGCATAATTCAAACGAGCCACTTGGTCTTGCATCAAAGACAGCAATGGTGTCACGATGACAACTAACCCTTCACGTAGATTACCCATCATTTGATAAATAAGTGACTTGCCACCACCGGTTGGCAACATCGCCAATGTATTTTTACCAGCAGTTAACGCTTCCAAGACCTCTGCTTGACCAGGCTTGAAGCTGGTAAAACCAAACTTGTCAGTCAAGACGGCAGTCAATGCTTCCTTATCCACGAGCAGCCACCTCCATTTTGGTTAAGTAAATTTCATATAAACGGAATAAGAAGAACTCACGTGGATCATCTGAAGTCCGTACCGTTGTAAATTCCCAATCATCAATTGGACCAACTAATTTTTCTTCAAAATAACTCACAACATCTGGCGTTAAGTAGTTTTTATAAGGAAAATCACGGATTGGCAACCAAATAGCCGCCGTTAATAAATGTTCACGAATTGTCCCGACTTTCAATCGGCGACTCTTCACCATTTCGTCCATCGGACGTCCTGCGATTACACCGTTATATGACGCTTGCACGCTGTTTGGCAACAAAGGCCGGTGTGCAACTGCATCCCACAATAACTTTAAAGGTGTATTCGCACCACGTTGTAATTCCTCAGACCAAATCGCATACTGATCTAATTGCCAGAAATAAAAATCTTCATCCGTCCATGTTGCTGGGAAGCCAAGTTGTTCAAAATTGAGACCCGGTGTGTTGTGACCGACCCACGTAGCAACTAAACGATCGGCATCCTCTTGCGGCCGACGCTGTAAGAAACGCTGAATTGTTAAGGCCCACGTAGCAACCAGGCGTGGCGAATTCATATTTGCGTACCATTGCTTCACCGCCAGCATTGTGCGCGGATCGATTTGCAAAGGATAGTACTTCTTATTTTCGTATGCGACCTCAGAGACGACTTGGTTGGCTAGCCAAAAAGCTTGCATAAATGTCAGAACGTCATACTTAAGCAAAACAGCTAAGTGCTCGGGCACATAATGCGCGGTTTGGTATGCCATTTGCGCTTCCTGACCGGCTGCGGTCAACACGTACTGACCTTCTGTTACTTCGGACAGCAGACCCTCTGTTACCAACGTTGCAATGCGCTGATCAAAAACTACCTTGTCCAAGCGAGGCATCAAACCTGAGATTTGCAATAAATCATAACGCAGACCCCAATACTCCGTTGACACCGTTGCTTGACGCTTCAATAAACCAAAAATCACCCTGTGCCGGCGAGGTTCATCTGCCGAAAACAGGGTGATCAAGAAATCATTTGTCAACTGCTTGACCACCTCTCACTATTTTCTACTCAGTTTAAAGAAGAAATATCAGTCGTGCAAGCAATTTAGGATAAAGTGTCCGGCTATTGCGCGGGTTTTTACACACCAGCATGACCAGCCGTCATTGGAATTAATTTAATTGTGAATGCGTGTTCGTGATGACCCGTCGCAAAGCCACAAAGACCAGACCAGCCACCGCAGTTAGGATGATACCTTCAATCAAGTTAAACGGAATTACCATCCAAAGCAAATATGTTCCCAGACCAATCGTTGCCTTAATATCGAAATTAGCAAACATCGCGTACAACGGTACCGCATAAACATAATTCAAGATGACCATTGCCAACATCAATCCGACGGTTCCCAAGATTGATCCTGCGATAAAGCGTTTAACAGTCAACTCACGGTGTCCCACCATCAACATAATGACCGTCAATAAAACACCCATCGCGACAATATTCATTGGTAACCCAATGTAGTCATTCACACCCGAATTATTTAAAAGCACTTTCAATAGTGATCGTAAAATTAAAATTGCGTAACCGCTCTTTAAATCAAGCATGAGCGCACCAATCAGAACCGGTACAAACGAAAAATCAATCTTTAAAAAAGTTGCACCAGGTATTAATGGGAATTGTGGAAATACCATTAATACAAACGAAATGGCCGCCAATAAGGCGATAACCGTTAATCGACGCGTCTTGTTCATGAAACAAATCCTCCACCTGGCATACTAAAAGGCCGGCTTCTTCACGCCAGGGCGACGTAAAAAAACCGACCATTACCAGTCAATTTATAAGTTCTTCTGCATACCAGACTTTACTGTCGGTCATGGAATCGCACCATGTCAACCGCATTCGCGGGTCGCGGACTTACTGCGTTGCAGCTTACCGCCGGTCGGGAATTTCACCCTGCCCTGAAGATATTAAATTATTGGTGTAACCTTACCACGCATTAACCATCTAAGTCAACCTTATGACGGAGCTTGTCATATGTGTGCTTTTCATTATTCAACAAATCATAAATCCGCCGAATTTGCGGTGCAAACCACTTCAGTGTCAAATCTTGGGTACCTTGCAACGTTTGAATTTGTAGGCGTCCTCGAATTAAACCCGTATCTGGGTTAATCGTATTCACTTGATCCAAAGTCATTCGTAATGAATCCAAATGGAATGGTCGCCAATGTGCAAAATACAACGTTCCTGAATCACCAAGCGCAAAAGCATACCACTTATAGCGGCCGGTTGGCTCACCAGCATCCGTTAAGCCAGCCATCTTAGTTAAAAAGGCCACCACAACTGTTTCATCATCAGCCAACGAGCTCTCAATATTCTTGAAATGCTTACGTCCTAACCAGCCCATTGGCTTCCATAGCAATGGCCAGCCAGCAACCTTGTGGCTTTTTGCGAAATCATACATGCCTTCGCCGGTCTTCATAAAATTACGACCCGTTCTTGTATCCGGTGTTGCCATGGTTTATACCTCCGTTTTTCGTGCATATCAGCATTATTGATCAAACCGAAATGACCCGTTTGTTAATATTCTATCAGAATTTTACCATTACAAATCTTCCAAAGCTCTGACGTGAACGACTGCCCGTAAGAACAGCCAACCACCCGAAACAACCAAGACCATCCCGCCGGTGACTGGTGGCCAAATAAAAGCCAACCCAGTGCCGATTAATCCAATTGCAATCAAGCCAATTCGACTACGATTCACCCGTCGCATCCGCTTTTGTACAACTGGATTTGCCATGTGCTTCGACACAATGTGGCTCAAGTTGAACAACGCGCCCACCGATAAGACATAAACTAACCCATAAGTCACACTTGGCGCAACACTATTTGGAAATTCACCAAACCACGCAGTCGTTATCGGCACCAACGACATTGGTAACAGTGTCAATACATTAATCCAGAGCAACCCACTATCAACTTTCTTTAAATTGCTGATAATCAGATGGTGACTAACCCAAAAACTCGCAGTAATAATAAAGCTCACCAAATAAGCTAAAAAGGTGCTCATCCAGGCATCATTCATAATCGCCGTCCAATTACCATTCGATGGTATCTTTAAATCCAATACCATGATCGTAATGATAATTGCGAAAACCCCATCACTAAATGCTTCTAATCGTCCTTTTTCCATCATCCTCTACTCCTACAAAAAACGACGGCCAACGCCGTCTTTTTTAGCTTACCAACGCCCTGCAGACTTTCGGTATTGCTTGCCGGCCTTCAAGGCTTGCACTTCTTCATAACGTAGTGGTCGGTATTCACCAGGTGTCAACCCTGCCAAATCCAACATACCGTAACGTTCACGGGTCAACTTTAATACTTCGTGACCGACCGCCTTCATCATTTCCTTGACCTGGTGGTACTTACCCTCGTGAATCGTCAACTTGACAATTGCCGTGTGATTCTTGGTATTCGTCGACGTGATTTCAGCACGAGCTGGCGCAGCCTTAAACGTTGTATAACGACCATTTTGCTTTGTTCGCACCGTCACTCCATGACGTAATTGTTCAAGTTGTTCGTTCGTTGGAATGCCCTTCACCTTTGCCACATAGACCTTATCAATGCGGTAACTTGGGTGCATCAAGCGGTTCGCGAGCTCACCGTCATTTGTCAGCAACAAAACACCGGTCGTGTCATAATCTAAACGACCCACTGGATAGACACGCTCTGGTTCATCCACAATATCCATTACCGTTTGACGGCCCTTATCATCATTTGTCGTCGTAACGACCCCACGTGGCTTATTCAACAAGAAATAAACCAACTTTTCTCGTGAGTCGATTGGTTCACCACTTACTTCGATTTTATCTGATGGTTCTACCTTGGTACCTAACTCACGAACTGTCTTACCGTTCACTGTCACTTTACCGTCTAAAATTAATTGTTCAGACGCACGACGTGAGGCAACACCCGCTTGAGCCATTACTTTTTGCAATCGTTCTGCCATAGGTATTAATTATCTCTTTCTGCTGTTTCAGCTAACTCAGACAAATCAACGTCAAACGCTGATTGTCCACTTTCTTCAGGCATTAATGGCAACGCAACATCTTGCTTTGCCCGTAATGCATCTAGTGCTTCTGCGGTAACAAGGGGTGGCAATTCTTCTAAATCGCCCAAACCGAAGTAATTTAAGAAGTACTCCGTTGTACCATATAGAATTGGCCGGCCCGGTTCATTAGCACGTCCACGACCTTCAACTAGGTTACGCAGCGCTAATTTTTGAATAGTTGCTTGTGATTGCACACCGCGAATCTCGTCCACTTCGACTCGCGTAATCGGTTGTTTATAAGCGATAATTGCAAGCACTTCTAATGAAGCCTGTGAAAGCGCCGTCGTTAACGGTGCTGTAAAATAACGATGAATCGTATCAGCTAGCACCGTCTTCGTGACCAGTTGATACCGTTCGTCAGTTTTCAACACGTCCAGCGCGCTACTATCATCAGTAGCATACTTCGCTGCCAAATCCTCAAGCAACCCAATCACAGCTGGCTTTGCAAAACCAGTGGCTGCCGCCATTTCTGCTACGGTGATACCTTCATCCCCAGCCACGAAGAGCAACCCTTCAATTTGCTGTAGACTATTCTTCATCGTCCAGTTCCTCATTCTCATCATATGGCACGTCACCCAGTTGTAACTGGATGGTGCCGAATTCATTTTCCTGTGTAACAACCAAATTTTGATGACGCACAAGTTCGAGCATCGCCAAAAAGGTCGTTACAAGTTTATCACGACTATCATCTTCACCAAAAAATGATGCGAACGTGCGCTTTTCGCCAGGCGTCATATCTGCCATCATGCGTGACATTTGCTCGCGAATTGACCAAGTCTCGCCACGTAAAGTTCTAGGTCGCACTTGCTTTTTCGTCCGATTAGCAACCATCTGATTGAACGCCAGTTGCAAATCAAAGAGACCCAAACCTTCAGGGAGCGGCGCCACCTCAATATCTTCCGGAATAACCATCGGCGCCCGCGAAAATTGTAATTGTCGCCCCTCTTCACGTTCACGCAAATCGTCAGCTGCCTGTTGATAACGTTGATATTCCAATAATTGGGCCATCAATGCTTCACGTGGATCCTCCTCATACACAAACTCCGCCAGATCCTGATCATATGTCAATTCTTCATTCTTAGGAATCAAATATGTAGATTTAATCGACATCAGAGTTGCAGCCATTACCAAAAACTCGCCTGCAATATCTAAATTGCGTTCTTCGGCTTGATGCAAAAAATCTAAATATTGCTCTGTGATGGCCACGATTGGGATATCTAAAATATCCATTTCATTTACTTTAATTAGATGGAGTAATAAATCAAGTGGGCCATCGAACTCATCCAAATGATAGGTTACTTCTTCAGCCATTCGCTAATTTCCGCCATTCCGTTAAAATCGGTTGAGTTGCAATGGTGCCCACTAGCACTTTGTCTGCATACCGCATTTGCAGCGCTTCATAGATTTCTGCACCAACCTGATTACGTTCATTATCGGCAACTTCAGGGCCAAAAACCACTAAACGTAATACCGCGGAGTCAAAAATCTTCTCGATACCAACCACTGCCACGTAATGCTGGGTTATCGGAGACTGCCACAACAAAATGTCTCGGCAATCGTCAGCTTGATACCATTCAATCTCACGTTGCACCGATGCAACATCATGTAGGCGTGGCAAATATGAAAGCAAGCCCATTGCAATTTTGGGTTGATCTTTTCGAACAACGACTAACATGTTGCCTCCTTAATCAAGCGCGCGGGTGACTCTTTTGATACACCTCAGTCAAACGCTTATTTGAAATATGTGTATAAATTTGGGTCGTAGATATGTCAGCATGCCCCAGTAATTCTTGCACAATGCGTAAATCTGCCCCATTTTCCAAAATATGAGTAGCAAAAGAGTGACGTAAGGTGTGTGGTGACACATCTTTAGTGATGCCCGCAGCTATCACCCACTGTTTAATGAGTTTCCACACACCCTGTCGCGTCAATTGGTGACCATGATCGTTTAGGAAAATCACCTGTTCATCCTGTTGTCGGCCAAGAAAGGGGCGTCCATCCGCTAAATAACGTTGTAGCCAATGCGTTGCAACATCACCAATCGGAATAATACGTTCTTTATCACCTTTTCCGACCGTTTGAATCAATCCTAAGTCGAGGTGTAAATTATCCAAACGCAAATTCACTAATTCACTCACACGCAAGCCAGTGGCATACATCACTTCTAACATCGTTCGATTGCGCAGACCCAACGTTGTATTGGTATCTGGTACCGCCAACAACGCTTCCACTTCGCTCAATGTTAAGACAGCTGGTAAATGCTGTGCCTTTTTAGGTGGATCAACTTGGGTCATCGGATCCGTTGTTGTCCAACCGCTATCAGTTGCAAATTGGAAAAACTTCCTTAAAGTCGACACCATGTGAATCACAGAGTTCCGTGACTTCCCCTGCGTTTCCATTTCACCTAGAAAAGCCATTATCGTAAAACGATCAACTCGAGTGAGTGGCAATGATTTTTCCTTGTCGATTAAATAAGTAAAAAAATGTGTCAAATCTTGCCGGTATGATGTACGCGTGTTGGCTGACAACCCCCGCTCTACCGTCAAATAGTGCAGGTAGTCAACCATATTATCTTCGTATGGACCTACCTGTTTGGACATCTTACTCGCCGTCACTCTCTTCAACCAAGAACAGTCCATTTTCATTTTGGGTAATCTTGCGTTGCTTATACAAGTTTCCAACCGCCCGCTTGAACTGTGACTTTGACATACCAAAATACTTCTTAATTTGCTTTGGGTCTGACTTGTCTGTAAATGGCAAGCTCTTTGTTGATGAACGCTGTAACAACGTCAACAACATCGCTGCATCATCAGAAATTGCCTCATATGCACGTGGTCGTAACGACAAGTTCAAGACACCATCATCACGGACACCGATAACACGCGCATCGACTTCCTCACCAAGACGAGGTTCGCGTTGACGTTCATCCGGGTGAATAAAGCCAAAGTTATAGTCCGGTGTAATGACCAGCGTACCAACCATCTTCAAACGGTAAACCGTCGCTTTAACTTGCTTGTTCTTCATATCTGGCTTAGCTGGAATACGTACTGCTTGCAAGATGTCTGCCGAAGCAAGTTCACCCCACAAACGATCCTTCTTATCAATACGCAATGTAATCATCAGCTTGTCACCACGTTGGGGCCACAATTCTTTAATCGTTGGCAACTCGTCCAACGACACAACAACATCCTTATTTGGTAACCCAATATTGACAAACACGCCCAAATCACGTCGGATATCCGTTACAGTGCCCCAAGCAAAGTGCCCCAAGCGAACGTCTGGAATATTTTTTGTGATTTGTAAATTATGCTTCTCATTTTCGTAAGCAAACCCTGAAACAACGCCACCAACCTTAAGTGGCTTCAACAATTCCGCCTTGTCGATTTCATACGTTAAACCATCAACTTGTGCGAAATAGTACTTGTCATTTTCATCTGTCACCTTAGCTGAGATGATATCGCCAATTTTGTGTGTCATATTTATTTTCTCCATATATCTCTTTACATCAGCTGCATCAACCACTCACAGGTCGTCCGATGCCACAGCGCTGGCAAAGCCGTTTTCACTGACATGCCGTCAGTAAACCTATTTTCTGTCTAACCTCTAGTTTACCAGATGCCCGCGATAATATGTAAACTAATTCTGCATTTTTGCGCAAGTTTTGTTAAAATAAGTAGACATTAAATTTTGAAAGCGAGATTTCCCCTCATGAAGGCAGTTGGAATGGAACCCCAAGTCTTGATCGACATTCTTGTCGGTGCCAAGATTGGTGTTGTTTACCCCTTTGGAACTGATCACCGTGGTGATTTAGTTGTTACATCATACGCACTTAAGCAAGCTGGTTTACCATCAAGCATGGCCGGCGCCGTTGTGCAATTGGAAGACGTTGAAGAAACGGCACCAGGTAACTTCGTCTGGAAGTTCAATCCAGACGTGACGTTGATTCGTCCTTTTAAGGTCCACGGCACAATGGAATTGTTCGATGTCGATGATGACTTGATTCACGCTGAACCAACAAACTGGTTCAACGTCGAAAAGGAAAACGAAGGCCACGCCAAGATTGCTGACTGGATGGATAGCTACGTAGCTACGCACCCTGACATCGATCGTATTCCTCGCGCCGAAATTCCTGACGATATCGCCGCATTGGCTATTTCATTCGATGAATGGCGTGAAGCCTACTTCAACTTCTTGTTTAAGCCATTGAAGGCGCAAAAGCAAGAATTGCGTACAAAGCGCTACGATGTCGACCCATTGTAAGCGTATTTAAAAAGCTGCCTGAATCGCAAAGATTCACAGGCAGCTTTTTTATTTTTTACCGTACTTTTTTGATAAGTGGGCGCATCATCAATGGCGCAATCAAAGTTGACGCAATGATTACGACAACAATTTCACCAAAAACTTTACCAGATAAAATACCACCAGTTGCCCCGATTTGAGCAATCACCAACGCCATTTCACCACGTGACACCATACCGGCACCAATTGCATTTCCAGTGTGCTTATCAAGCCCCGCCATTCGCGCGCCGATACCAGCACCATAATACTTAGTTGCCACAGCAAATACCGTCAGTACCACCATCGCTATCCACGTCTTTGACAGATCATGAAAGACCACATTCAGTCCGATTGAACCAAAAAAGATTGGAAAGACCGTCCATTGGCCAAACACTTCGCTAGCATGCAAAATTTTATCTGATCGAGAAGATTGACGTAGCAATACACCAAATGCAAATGCAACAATTGGCATAATGGTGTTTAAACCAAGTCCTGAACCCCCAATAAATAACGAATATGCCGTGACTAGCAACAATGCCATAATGTCATCCAGCACCGCAGCGCCTAAGATAACCGCACCCATTTGTGTACCAAGTTTACCTTGTTCACCCAGCACCGAAATGGTAATTGAAATTGATGTCGCTGCGAACACAACACCCCAAAACAGCGCAATTTGCCAGTCATAACCAAATACCAACGCAATGACTGGGAAAACAATCAATGGTGCAATAACACCCATTAACGCTGTAAAATTCGCTGCTTTGAAATTATCACGTAATTGACGCGCATCCGTTTCAAGCCCGGCGTTAACCATTAACAACAGCACACCAAACTCTGACACAATGTGCATCAAATGCGAAGGTTCAACCCAATGTAGCAAAGCAGGCCCCACAACCACCCCCGCTATCAATTGGCCAACAACCTTCGCCATTCGTAATTTGGTTGCTACCCAGCCAAACGCTAGCGTAATCACCAACAACAACACCATCAATATAATTTCCATAAAACCTACCTCCAAATCACAAAAAAGCGCGCACTTCTAATCCCCCCTGGTTACCCACCCAGGAAACTTGAAGCACACGCCCAACCGATATCTCTATTCACTTTAAACAAATTACTGATTGCGAGAGAACAAGTTACTAAATGGTGACTCACCAGTGTTCGCAACTTGCGTCAAGAAAATCTTAATGGCCGTTTGAGTTGTCAAACCTTGTGACTTGAAAATCTCATCAGCCTTATCCTTGACGTTGTCCTCAACGCGCAATTGAATCAACTTCTCTGCCATAACATTACATCCCTTCGCAAATGCTTAAATTTGTATAAACATATTGTAGCATATATCGGACTTACAATACTATCAATATCATTGCATATTACTAGGGGATTGTAGGGCTAATCTATGATTTTTATTTGACGTAGCCTAAAATCAGCTATTTATTATCCGTATCAAACACAATTGTTACGGGTCCGTCATTCACCAGGCTGACTTTCATATCCGCCCCAAATTCACCAGTTTCAACGTGAGCACCAGTTGCTGCTAATTTTGTATTAAATCGGTCATACATCTTATTAGCAAAATCTGGGGCACCCGCCGCCGTAAAACTTGGGCGATTACCCTTACGCGTATCGGCATAGAGCGTAAATTGCGAAATCGATAAAATCGCACCATCAACATCCGTTAAGCTAAGATTCATTTTACCAGCTTGGTCTTCAAATACTCTTAAATTAGTGATTTTACGTACCAAATAATCCAATTCTGCATCTGTATCAGCATCTTGAACACCAACCAGTAGCATAAACCCTTGCTTGATAGCGCCAATCTGATTACCAGCTACAGTAACACTGGCTTCTGACACGCGTTGTAGAATAACCTTCATTACTTAAACGCTCGCTTTACTTCGTAGACATCTTTGACATTCTTAATTGAATCCATAATATGTTCCAATTGGTCCAAATTTCGGACACCGACACTCATTGAAATATTAACGTTGTTGTTATGATCGATGCGACCATTTACAAAGTTTAATGACTTTGTTGTGTTGTTGACCGTCCGAATCACGTCATTCAACAATTTGTTGCGGTTGGTTGCTGTCACTGCCAAATCCGCCTCATATTCGTTCTTAGTGTCGCCGTCTGGCTTTTCCCAAGCTACGTCAACCAAGCGTTGACCTTCTGTCTCAGCAGCACGTAAATTAGGGCAACCCAAACGGTGAACTGAAACACCGCGACCCTTGGTTACATAACCAATTACTTCGTCACCAGGTACTGGCGTGCAGCAACGGCCTAACCGAACCAGCAAATTGTCAACACCTTGAATAACAATTCGATCTTCGCCGTGCTGTGGCTTTTCCTTGGCACGCTTTGAATCGTTCTCAATTGTTTGATGCTCTTCCAAAATAGCTCGTTGTTCAGCAACCTGACGTGCTTCTTCCAATTCTGCACGTTTCTCTTCTGTAAACTTGTTTGCGACCCCTTGGGGCTTCAAATCACCAAAGCCAAGTGACGCATACATATCATCAACGCTCAAGAAATGTAACTTTTCGGCCGACTTCACTTCGTTTTCAGCTGACATCAATTCATCAACATCAAAGCCTTCCTCGTTGAGCCAGTCAGCCACCATCTTCTTACCGGCTGCAATATTTTCCGCTTTATCTTGCTTACGGAAATACTGCTTGATTTTATTGCGAGCGCGACGTGTTGAAACCAAATTCATCCAATCGCGGTTTGGTTTAGCATTTTGTGAGGTCACAATCTCAACAATGTCACCCGTCTTAATTGGGTAATCAAGTGGCACCATACGGTCATTAACCTTAGCACCCGTTGTGTGATTACCAACATTTGTGTGGATACTGTACGCCATGTCTAATGGTCCTGCCCCCTTGGCAAGCTCAATAACATCGCCCTTTGGCGTAAAGGCGAATACTCGGTCAGTAAACAAATCACCCTTTACGGACTCCATGAAATCATCCGCATCGCGAGCGTCTTCTTGTAATTCCAAAATGCCTTGAATCACATTCAGCTTTTGCTGATCGGCATTTTGGACATCAGCACCCGCAAAATTACCTTCTTTATACGCCCAGTGTGCAGCCACACCAAATTCAGCAACTTCATGCATCTGGTACGTACGAATTTGAACTTCAAGTGGACGACCACCTGGTCCAATCACTGATGTGTGTAGTGATTGATACCCATTGGCCTTTGGCAACGCGATATAATCCTTAAAGCGACCTGGCATTGGTGTCCAGCGGGCGTGGATAGCCCCCAAAACAGCATATGTCTCCGGAATCGTGTCCACCAGCACACGAATCGCCAACAAGTCGTAAATTTCGTCGAATTTTTTCTTCTTATCAACCATCTTGCGATAGATTGAGTAAATGTGCTTTGGACGACCATAAACTTCAGCATGCTTCAAGTGCAATTCGGTAATCGCGTGTTCAATGTCATCAACCGCTTGGTCAACAATCTCTAACCGTTCTTGACGTCGTAATTGCATTGACTTCGCAATGTCGTGATAGGCTTCTGGTTCTAGATAGCGTAACGACATATCTTCCAGTTCCCACTTAATCGTCATAATTCCCAAGCGATCAGCAAGTGGTGCGTAAATTTCCAACGTTTCCGATGCAATCCGCTTCTGCTTTTCCTCACGCAACGCACTCAAAGTGCGCATGTTGTGCAAACGGTCCGCCAATTTCACAATAATGACACGAATGTCATGTGACATCGCTAAGAGTAATTTACGGTGATTTTCAGCTAATTGCTCCCGTGATGATTTGTATTCAATCTTTGAAAGCTTTGACACCCCATCAACAATAACCGCAACATCATGACCAAACTCACGCTCAACATCTTCTAAAGTTGCGTCTGTATCTTCGACAACGTCATGCAAATATCCCGCCACTACCGTATCCGGATCCATGTGTAAATCAGCCAAAATACCGGCTACTTGGATTGGATGAATGATGTAAGGTTCACCAGACTTACGCTTTTGTTCTTGATGGAGATTGCACGCAAAATCATAGGCTTTATCAACCTTTTTAACATGCTCCTCATTCATATAGCCGGCAACCAAGTCGTGCACTTCTTGTGCGGTTAACACTTTTGCTTCTGCCATAGATTTATCCTCTGTTTTCCAGATCAACACCGATTGGGATTCATACCCGCAGCGTCTAATCCGTATTTATCCACCTGGATAGTTACTGTCTATTGTAACGCACTTTATCCGGCTTTTGATAGCCCTTTGTATTACAGCTTGACGACAGTGTTCGTTTTTAGCCAAAAAGACGACCTATCATCTGATAAGTCGTCCGAATTGTTCTTAGTCTAACTGAAATACCACATTATTGGCCCCTAAAATCTGTTGCAAAGCGTTTAAGGTATCATCCCCATCGGTTAACCAATTTTGTTGGCCAAGTGCTAACTTTTTACCCGTTGCCTCATAGACTGCCAAAACTGGATTTTTGCCATGATGTGACTGAATCACAACATTTAACGCGTCAAGCGCGCCTGCTGCCTCAGCGGCGGCTGTTATTTTCAAATACCACCGCCCAGTTGCCCGACTGGTTAGCGCTTCCGGTTGTCCTTGATTATCGGCACCACCAAAGCGTTTAATGGCTTCTCCCGCATCCATCACCGTATTCGCCACGATTTGGATGTCGTCACGTCCGCGTTGCTGTTCGACTTTACCCGTCACAACGAGTACTTTTTCCGGTTCCAATAACGCTGCTGATCGCATAAACAATTGTGGGAACAACGTGATAGAAATCGAACCTGTTAGGTCCATGCCATCAACAAATGCCATTTGATCCCCTTTTTTAGTGCGAATCTTTTTGACATTTTCGACATACACAATAATCGTTGCCTGGTTCATTCCTACTGCCAGCGAGGCAATATCCAAACGCTTATTTTCAGGTATCGCTTTTAAGTACGGTTCGATTGGGTGTCCACTAAGATAAACGCCCAAATACTCACGTTCATAACCCAATTTTTCTGCCGATGGCAATTCAGCAACTTCCCGTACTTTTGGCGTCAGTGACGCAAAGAGCGACATCGATTCACCGGCTAAACCAACTGCGTCGATGAAACCGCGCAACGATGCCAGAATTGAGGCACGGTTGTAACCAAACTCATCCAAGGCACCTGCATACACCAACGGTTCCAATTGTTCAGCTTTGCGATATTTGCTCTCTAAACGACCAATTAAGTTACCCAAATCTTTAAACGCCCCATTTTCCTGACGCTCACGCAGAATTGATTCACGAAAATCTCGGCGCATACCACCGATCGAAGCCAAACCCATTTGTAAGGCACCCGCTTTATTCATCGAGTAGCCTTGCCAAGAGTGATTAATACTTGGGCCCAGTAAAGTCACCCCCGAAGCTTTTGCCTCCGCAATGTATGTACTAACCTTTTTCTTATCCGCAATGGCATCATTCAAAACCGCTTTATAGAAAGCCGCTGGATAATGCGCCTTAATATAGGCAAGTTGAAAGGCTAACTTCGAATAAGCAACCGCGTGGGACCGATTAAACCCGTACTGTGCAAACGTCTCGATATATCCGAATACCTGCTCAGCGACCTGACTATCATGTCCTTTTGCCACAGCTCCATTAACGAAATCTGTCTTCATGGCCGCAATTTTTGCGCCATCCTTTTTAGACATCGCACGACGCAACAAATCGGCACCACCTAGTGAGAAGCCCGCAAATTGTTCGGCAACACGCATAACCTGCTCTTGGTACACAATGATGCCATAGGTTGGCGCTAAAATATCAGCCATACTTTGGTCAGGTACGTCTTGGGCTTCTTGACCATGCTTGCGGGCCACGAAGTGTGGAATATTCTGCATTGGTCCAGGTCTGAAAAGCGCATTCGCGGCGACAATGTCTTCAAAGCGATCTGGCTGTAGTTGCCGCAAAATATTCTTCATCCCGGCCGATTCAAATTGGAAGACCCCATTTGTCATACCGTGACGGAATAAGCGTAACGTCGCGTCGTCATTTAAATCAATCGTCGCAATATTAAAATTAGCACTGTCTTCTTGTTTCTGGATTTCACGCAACGCAATATCCAAAATGTTTAAATTCGACAACGCCAAGAAATCCATCTTCAAAAGACCAAGCGCTTCTACTGGCCCCTTTGGCAACTGGGTCACCAACCGACCATCTTCACCCAGTTGCACTGGCATTGTATCAACCAATGGATCGGCTGACAGCACAACACCGGCTGCGTGCAAAGATGAATTACGTGGCAGCCCCTCTAGCTTACGGGCTGTCTCGTAAAGTAACTCACCGTCCACTGGCACATCAATGAGGGCATTACGGAACGGCTGTGATTGTTCATAGGCTGCCGTTAAATCAGCGGCATCGCGTGGCATCGCCTTTGATAGTGTATCAATTTGACTAGGATTTAGGCCAAACACACGAGCGACGTCACGAATAACTGCACGTTGGGCCATAGTCGAGAACGTAATAATTTGCGCTACCCGCTCATGGCCATACTTTTCATGCAGATAAGCAAGCACCTCTTCACGGCGGTTATCTGGAATATCAATATCGATATCCGGCATTTGTGCACGTTCAGGATTTAAAAATCGCTCAAACAATAAATCATACGCAATTGGATCAACATCCGTAATCCATAGCGTATAAGCGACCAATGAACCCGCGGCCGATCCACGACCAGGTCCCGTTCGAATCGCTTGCTTGTGCGCAAAATTAATCACGTCCCAAACGATTAAGAAATAATCCGCGAACCCTAAGTCAATAATAACCGCTAACTCTTCATCCAACCGTTGCCGGTAAACAGACTCATCAACATCAAGCCCATGCAAACGATTTTTCAATCCCGTTTGGGCTAAAGTTCTTAAATAATCAGCGGAAGTCTCACCATTGGGTGTCGTAAAAGCCGGCAACGTCACAGCCGACTTCACCAACTCAAAATCAGAGTGCGCAGCAATCCAATCGGTATTCGCAACTGCTTCGGCTAGACCAGCCGTTTCAAACGATGCTTGCCATTCATTGGGAGTCGGCAAATATGCTGTAGCCGGTTCTCGTTGTGCCTGGCCAACATTCGTAATGACCTCACCTTGCCCCAATTTTTGGATCACTTGTGCAGCAAATTGATCACTCGCGTCAGCATAAGTTACTTCCGCCATTGCTAACAACCGGGTTCCCGTTGTGTCAGCCAATTGTTTCATAGCGGTTAACAATTCTGGGCGCATTGTTGGTGTCACGCCCAAAAACACATGATCGGCTGCTGAAGCAGTAATCAACGTTTGAATCATTGTCAACGCCCGTTCCGGTTCAGCCCCTAGTACAACCGACAATTCACCAACGGCAGGCAAAACCACATATAAACCTGATAAAAATTGCGCAATATCCGCAAACGAGGTGGTGTCATGGGTTTGTATATAGCTGCTAATCGCCAAAAGGTGGTGATACCCCGTTTGGTTTTCAACTAAAAAGACAATCGGATAAGGTTGTGATGTCACCAGGCCGTGTAACGTGGCCGTTAAACCCAAAATTGGTTTAATATCGGCCGCCTTCGCTGCGCGATAAAAATTGTCCATGCCATACAGGACATTGTTATCCGTAATTGCCACAGCGGTGTAGCCCTTTGCCTTGGCAGATTTAACCAATTGGGCCGGCATCATTGGACTTTGTAACAAACTAAAGGCTGTCTTTGTCTGTAACGGTACCATTGTGGGCTCCTTTCCGAACATGTTCGTTCAAATTCGTTTTAACTTAATTTCATTATAGCGATTTGCATAACAAAAGACCACCCGCAGAACGTGAGTGGTCTTTAGAGTCGTGTAATCAACTGTTAGTCTTCAGCGTGAGCTGCATCCTTAGGCGCAGCAGACTTTGAAATAGCAGCAAATGCAATCGCACCGATTGCACCAATCACCATCGCAAATAGAGACGTTGCAGTTGCGTTGTATGAAGTTCCTTCCAAGGCACTACCGATATAACCGATAATTTCGCCAAGGATGAACGTCCAAAAGAAAGTTACGACGTACTTCATTTTTTCTACCTCTTAGCCTTTTCTGGCCAAAATGATTTTACTGTCACAGTTTACGCCTATTCCAACCATTTGTCACTTTTTAAACTGTTCCAAATGGCTAACAATTATCGGCGCGTGTATTTCACAATCCGCCAATCATAATCATTATCTGCATCGGCAGGTCCAGTAGCAACCTCTTCGGCGATCCACACTGTTTGATCAACCGGTGGCATGAGGACATCTCCCATAAAATCAGTATCCAAATAGGTGACGTACAAAATATCAGCCACTGGTAAGTAGCTATCATAAATTGCCTTACCGCCAATAACCGCCAGTTTCATGCCTTTTTCATCGGCAATCTGCTCCGCTTCGGCCATTGTATAGACTTTTTCAAAACCGGCAGGCACATCCAACGTTTCATCATGCGTTAACACCATGTTGATTCGCTCTGGCAAGGTACGCCCACCAAAACTCAGCATGGTGTTGCGACCCATCAAAGCAACTTGATGAATCGTTTGTTCCTTAAAAAACTTCATATCAGCTTTCTGTCGCCATGGAATCGAGCCATTTAATGCAATTGTGCCATTATTAGTCTGTGCCCAAATCAAAATCTTTTCAGCCACTATCGCTTACCCCTCTACGCGTTCTGACAATTCTTCCCAACGCATCATCTTATCTTCGAGCGCTTGGTTTGTTTCATCTAATTGTGCCTGTAACTCACTCAACTTACCAAAATCAGCCCCATTTTCGACCAGGTCAGCCTCAATTTGACTAATCTTACCCTCAAGTTCAGCAATGTCATCCTCAATCGTTTCCCACTCTTTTTGCTCAGACCAGGTCAACTTCTTTTTCTTAGGTGCCTCGACAACCGGTTCCTTTTCTGTAACGGGCTTAACTGGCTTTGGCGCATCCGTCGTCGGCGCCCCAAATTCAGCTAGGTAATCGCTAAACATGCCCCGGTAACGCGTAATGCGGCCGGCGCCTTGGAAGATAATCAACTGGTCGGCTACCTTGTCCAGGAAGTAACGGTCGTGGGAAACAGTAATGACAGTGCCTGCAAACGAACGCAAATAGTCCTCCAAAACCGTCAACGTACCAATATCCAAGTCGTTAGTTGGCTCGTCCAAAAGCAACACGTTTGGTTGTTGAATCAACAACTTCAAAAGGTACAAACGACGCTTCTCACCACCTGACAATTGGCGAATCAACGTACCGTGCATGAAGCTTGGGAACAAGAATTGCTCTAAGAGTTCAGCAGCCGATACAACGTTACCGTCACGATCAGTCACTTCTTCAGCAACTTCGGATAGGTACGCCAACATACGCTTGTCTTCCGGAATTGGTTCCGTCACTTGCGTGTAGTAAGCCATCTTAACTGTCTCACCAATTTCAATGAGTCCGGAATCAAGTTTTTGTTCACCCGCAATCGCATTCAATAACGTTGACTTACCAGTCCCATTGGGCCCCGTAATCCCAATGCGTTGGTTGGCTTGAATCAATTCATTAAAATCATCCAAAATGACACGGCCATCAAAGGCCAAACTAGCATGTTCAATGTTGATAACCTTCTTACCTAAACGTTGTTGTCCCATGTTCACTTCAACATCGCCTTCAACTTGACGGGTACCTTGTTGCGCTGCAAGGTCAGCAAAGGCATTTTCTCGAGCCTTTTGCTTCGTAGAACGGGCCTTCGCACCTGTACGCATCCAAGCCAATTCCTTCTTGTAAAGTTGAGCAGACTTGTGTTCAGCAACCGCTTCGGCCTCAACACGTTCAGCCTTAGAGGTCACATACTTCTCATAGTTACCAATGTATTCGTACAACTTACCAAATGACATTTCAAAAATGCGGTTCGTCACGATATCCAAGAAGTAACGATCGTGGGTAACCGTCATCACAGCACCCTTGTAATCAGACAAGTACTTCTCCAACCACTCAATAGAATCAAAGTCCAAGTGGTTAGTTGGCTCGTCCAAAAGCAACAAGTCAGGCGCTTGAATCAACACTTGGGCTAAACCAACACGCTTACGTTGTCCACCGGACAAGGCCGACACGGGCAAATCCAAATTAGGCAAATGCAACTGCGTCAAAATCGTCTTAACCTCAGACTCCGCTACCCAAGCATCCTCTTGCGTCATTTGTTGTTCCAACTTCGTGTAACGGTTCAACAATTTCTCATCAGTTGGATTAGCTGAATACGCCTCCAAAGCGGCCTCGTAGTCTCGAATCAATTGGAACACTGGTTGTGCACCAGCGAAAATAGCTTCCATCACTTTCTTATCGCCATCAAGTGGTGGCTCTTGTTGCAAATAACCGATCGTATAGTCGTTTGGTGTATTAATCGATCCACTGTCAGCAGGATTCAAGCCCGAAATGGCGTTCAATAACGTCGTCTTTCCGGTTCCGTTTACCCCGACAATCCCAACACGGTCACCCGTTTCGATTAGGAAAGAAACTTGGTCAAGCAAGGTCTTCTCACCATAAACACTCTTTAAATCAGTCGCACGTAATTGCTTCATTGTTTACTTCTTCGCTTTCTCTGCCATTGTTTGTGCCTCTGCCAAAAGCACATCATGACTATTGTTCAGGTCACCCGCAACCACTTTTTGCTCAAGTGTTGCCAAAATCTTACCAAATAACGGTCCTGGCTGCATCCCCAATTCCTTGGTTAGGTTACCACCTTTAAAGGCTAACTCACCCTTATTTTTTATCTTCAAATCTTCATAGCGTGACTTAAGCCCCGCGACATCAACAACCAGTTCACTCAACTTAGCAACCGCTAACACGTTGTCGATGGCGTTACCAGCTTCGTACAAATCCCAGGCCGCGACATCACCTAATCGGAGCTTATTGAGCAACTTAATTGAAGCCTTGATTGTCTTAACCATATCATTAGATTGCTTCCACTTTTTCAAGAAAACAACCGCATCTTCTGGTGTTAGGCCAAGCTCAAATACCAATAGTGTCCACGCTGCCACGTCATTTTGAGGTTGCGCATCTGCTAATAGTTCCGCATAACCAATCAAATCAATATCAACCACCTCAAGGCCGGGCATATACTGATTTAAATTCGTTGCAATCATTTCCAGCAGACCGTAGCGAGCCGCCTTACCTTGTAGCAACTTGGTGAACTCTACGTTCGTTCGTTCGATTGCAATGTTCGCTAATAATGGCGCATTATCCTTGATAGCTTGCAATGTGGCTGCTTCAATTTTGAAGTCTAACTGTGCTGCGAAACGAACTGCCCGCATCATACGTAGCGCATCTTCATGAAAACGCTCTTCCGCTTCGCCAACGGCGCGTAAAATATGATTCTCCATGTCTGACAAACCATCAAACATATCAATAATTTCGCCGTCCTTGGTCAACGCAAATGCGTTAACCGTGAAATCACGGCGCTTTAAATCTTCTGCCAAGGAACGAACAAACGTGACCTCATCCGGACGACGAAAATCTGTATAGGTCGACTCCGTTCGGAATGTCGTTGTTTCATATCCTTGACCGTGATCCAAAATCATGACTGTACCATGTTCGATCCCCGTATCCACCGTTCGCTCAAACAAAGCCTTCACTTCCTCTGGATACGCCGATGTGGCAATATCCACATCATGAATTGGCTTACCCAACAGCGTATCGCGGACTGATCCGCCGACAAAATAAGCTTCAAAGCCAGCCGCCTCAATCGTTTCTAAAATTGGCAATGCCGCAACGAACTCTGCCGGCATGTTCTCTAACTTCATTTCAAAGGTCCTCCTTGGACTTACTCGTCCTTTAAGTATACCAGGAAATTGTTGTTAATTTGGCGTACCGTAAATTAAACAAGGTTCACATCAAGGTTATAACGCAATTAAAATCGAAAAGGCTAACCGCTCACATTAAGAACAGCTAGCCTTTTCGTTAAGGTAAGAATATTAAAAAAGCCGATCCGTAGACAAAATACTTATAGACGTTTTTCCCACTTAATTGTAAATATGAACCATTACTTTTAATAATATAGGCTGATAGTATAACGACCAGCATGTCTAAACTTATTCCTGATACGCCGTAAATTAATCCATCTCCTATAATATTAAGTATGCGTAGTGCAAATAGTAAGACAATCAGCAAGTCAATGATGATTAATAATATCAACTGATTTTTAATAGCGTGCATTGGTTTGTCCCTTTTCCGTTTAGTTGCGGTTCTATGCTTATTTAAAGTGTTTGTTTATTACCGTTAATGCAATATACCAACTCATTAATAAGTAAAGAAACCATAATGCTGTTCGTTGTTTTATAGTTGTTGCCAAGATTGCAAATACGATTATTAGTATTAATAGTGCGACAATCTGGGCAATTCTCTTTTTATTAATGTGCATATCGTTCTAATTGCCTGCTTGTTGCTGAAAATATTTCAAAATCCTTAATTGCGTCCATGCCTATTCCTCCTCGATTACGTCATTAATTACACTCTTTGCTTTGCCATACAAACGCCCTAATCCCTCTAACAATTATGTACCATGTTTTTCTCTAATAAAAGTAAGGTCGGTTTACAGATGTAAACCGCGTTCAATAGCTCCTACTCAATGACCCATAAGCAAAGGCAGCCGATCTCAACAAAGTAAAATCAGCCGCCTATGTAAGGTTCAAAATATTAACTTTCACTTTTGGTTTCTAACAAGACTCCCAGTGCACCCAAAGTAGCTATTAAAACCGTAAAATAATTCAACTGCCATAACGTTAGTACCAATCCAAGAAAAAGAATTAACAATTCTAAATTAATTTTGTTATTTCCAGGATTTGCGCTGAATAATCTGAGAATAACAGAAATAAATCCCAGAACGCTTAGTATTGCAACAATTATTAAAAGTATCGTCTTAATCATTCGTCACCCGAAAAAGTATCCCCCCTGGCTAAACTAGCCATACCATTTAGAAAAATGTTTGTGCACCGATTACTGCACTACCACCCTTAATTTCTGATAAATCAACATCTGTTAATTAAACAATCTTTAGATTTGAAGCAAGATTATTCATTATAAGCCCTCTCATTTGGTTTATTTCATCCGAACCAGTGACAGTACGACCATTTATTTGTCAAAAAACAGATTGAATTTATTTGAAGAAGACTTTATTTGTAACATTTCTCCCTGACTAACACTAATCGTTTTCTGATTATCAGCCTTAGAGATCTGAATTGTTTTTTCTTCTCCGTCTCTAGGCGTTATTACTAATTGAACAATCCCATCAAGTTGAGTCTTGTAATTTCCTTCTACAGATTCCAATTTAAGTTTATAAGCCCCCGGCTCGATATCACTGCCAATCCCATAACGGCCTAAGTTGGTAATATTGAAACTACCATTTTTCCCTAAATGTTTAAAATCAACGGGCTTAAAAGTAATCGTTGTCTTCCCAGGAACATCAATACCGTCTCCCTTTGAAAAAAAAGCTCCCGTTATTGCACTACCTGGTCCCGGAACATATGCTGTACTTGATACATCATCCTTTGATTGACTATCCGTCGTTACTAAATATAGTCCTGTTGCACGTATTTTTTTTATAATGTGCCGATCACTTGCATTGCGCATTTCTTGCTCTACCGCCTGATTATTTTGTGATTTATATATCTTCATTTCAGGCGAAACACTATTCATTTTAAAGGCCCAAACGCCACTACCAGCGACGACTATCATGGCCAGTAGCCCTAACAACCATTTTTTCATTTTTAATACCTCAAATCGGATATGTGAATTACCTCATCCACGCATTGGTAGACATTTGGATCGTGTGTGGCAAAAATAACATAAGTTTCATCGTTTGATAAGCTCAGTAATAAATCAATTATTTCCTGTCCAGTCTCAGCATCTAACGCCCCGGTTGGTTCATCAGCAAGAATAATTTTAGGTTTCTTAAGCAGCAAACGAGCAATCGCTATTCTCTGTGCCTGACCACCCGATAACTCAAAAATCTTCCTATTCAACAAATCGACCGGTAAATGGACAGCTGATAATACTTCTAACTGCTGTTCTCGATTCTTATTCACTAACCCCAAATTGTAAGACACTGTTTGGTCTTCAATTAATGCATAATTTTGAAATATGTAACCAAGCGTTTCTCGAAAGTATTTTTGCTCTGACATTTTCCAAATATTAATGTCATCAGCCATTATCTCACCAGACGTAGGCTTCTCTAATCTCGCTATTGCATTCAGCAATGTTGTTTTTCCCGAGCCTGAAGACCCTACTAATGCATACGTCCTTCCCGGTAAAAACTCCAATGATAAGTTATCGTAAATCACGCTATTTTTATATTCTTTTTTATAGTTTTTAATCTGAATTGTCACAATTCAAAATCCCCTTTCAGAACATTTACGCTTGCCTTCTTAACGTAGAATCTTACATAACCGATAATTATAACAATTGCCATGACGTTCAATCCTAGAACGACATTCTTCAGTACCATTGACGATGTCATAAACCATGCAACCACCAGACCCGCAAAGATAGTCAAGATATACCCACCAAATTCCCGCAGAATAACATAGTCTATGTTATAACCCAGTAGCCTTTTAACACCCATCGTGTACGCTTTTTTCCTGGCAATATTCATTAGAAATTGAAATATAGCAAACAGCTGCATAATTACCAATGTCGACATAGAAACATAAGCCGCCACAATTCGCTTTTGAAGACGATTTGCCTGCATTTGAATTGAAAGGTACGGACTTGTAATATCTTCTACCTGTCCATTGATTGAGGAATCAACAGCGACTTTTTTTAACCCCGGTTGCTTGAATAGACCATTCAAAACATTTGAATACGTCGCATCCTTACCAAGAGAATTAAATGCATACGCCATATTAATTACGACAAGAATTCTATTCGTATCTGTTTGAAGTCTAGAATGGTCATAGACATATAGTTCCGCTCCCCGGTAATCAAACAAGAATGTTTTTTCATTATTCTTTACAATATGAACTTCAAAGTCTGATTTTTTAATACCCGAATTTTGGTAATATTCTAGATAAATTGCGTTTAAAACAGATTTTTTGTGGTCCTTAAATTTTTCCGGCAAAAACACAGTGGCCGGTTTTTTATTAGCAACCTTCCCCGCCAAATTCTTATGTCCTGAAAGTTTCAATGCGTTGAGATTCATGTACCGAATCCTTTTTGAAACATCAGAATCAATACCATCTCTTTTTAACTGACTGGTCATAAATTGTGCCTGTTCCTGGCTAACCATGTTAGGGACTTTAGCCGTTGAATCTTGTGAGAAAATATATTCATCATCCTTGAAATGATCCATGAACCTGCGAGCAACCTTTGTGTCAGCTCTGGCATCAATTTCACCATTATTTGAATCTTCAATACTGGGCAAAGTGACATTAACCGCTTTGTATGCGCTTAATTTTTGCCACGGTTTTAAACTGTCTAGTTGTTGTTGTAGATTTTTTTGATTTAAAACAGTTTGATTCATCAACAGCGTTAATGCAGCAAGACTAGCTAAAATTCCTACCATCCAAACTAAGTTTTGTTTCATGTTACTATCTGTTCTTTTCAACGCCTTAGCTAAGTTATCATGCTGAATAATGATGAAAAAAACCACGTTAATCAAAATAACAAAGCTCATCAATATAACAATGTTTAATCCTAACGTTGCTAATAGCGCATATGATGATAATGAGCTAAAAGCGACTTGATTAAGTAAAACATATACGCCCCAAAGTACAATCGAAACTACCGTCATTATAAATAAATCTGACGCTACACTTTTAGCGAGCGTCTTCTTCACCCCTCCGAGCATCCGCCCGACCAGCCAATGTTTGCGATACAAATTTAGCGATGCAAAATATGAGATTAAGAAAGTTAACACCATACTCCAAGAAACGACTGCTAAAATACCACTTGCCCATATCTGACTTCCAATTATGTACCAAGGTAATTGCGTTGACGTAGCTTGGATGCCAATTTGTTGTAGCTTATCAATTAACTCTCCAGGAAGTTTACTAGCACTATAATACATGCCTTTATAAGATGTGCCCTTCAAGGCAGTTAGCTCATGGAATTCAGCCGCATTATCAGCATCAGTACCGAAAGAAAATTTTCTTTCCTCCCCATTTTCATCAATAAATGTGCGGTACAGCGTGACGTCAAATTTATCTGCCCCATCTTTTAATACTTTGTAAACAGTTGAAGAGTTTAGGGATGTATCTGTAGATATTCGCGTTGCGTACCGTACAGGAAACGGAATATCTTGCGCTGACTCCATCACTTGGGTTACCCCAATCAATCCAAAAATCAACATTGCAGACGCAACTAACCATTTTTTTATTTTCATAATTTTATCAATACCAATATATGTATGGTGAGCAGAAGCCACCCACCTAGTAATTAGAAATTGTACCAATCCCGATTGCTGCTGCAGACAACAATACTTATTTATGTGCGTCAAAACAACAGTAACCAATATAAACTAGTCTTTTGTATATAACCACACCGCTAAATTGACAGTTGTAAACTTGTGAAACGTTTAACCTGAATCCAAAGCCAAATAGTGTGTGACATTTTTCAAAAAAAATACGGAATACTCGATACTTGACCGGATAAATTCACAACAAAAAAGGAGTTGCTTGGCCATATGGCAATCAACTCCTTGAGCAAAAAGCCCAAGACGAAACAGACGTCTTGGGCTTCCTTTTTAAAACTTTTATTGTACAGTGACCGACTTGGCCAAGTTACGGGGACGATCGACATCCAAGCCACGGCCGAGTGACGTGTAGTATGCCAACAATTGTGTTGGTACCACTGACAACAATGGTGACAACAATTCATTCACATCAGGCAAGATGAAATCATCACCTTCTTTGGCCAATGATTGCGTCACAATTGTGTAAGCTCGTGAGCCACGCGCTTGCGTTTCTGCCAAGTTACCACGAACCAGGCCGGCTGTCTTTGCTTGTGTAATCAAAGCAATTACTGGTGTGCCGTCTTCAATCAAGGCCAACGTACCGTGCTTCAATTCACCAGCCGCAAACCCTTCAGCTTGCACGTATGAAATTTCTTTCAACTTCAGTGCCGCTTCCAGCGAAACTGTTGAGTCAACACCACGGCCAATAAAGAAGGCGTTCCGTGACTCCGCCAAATATTGGTTAGCCACTTGTTGCAACGTTTCTTTGTCATCAACGATTCCTTGAATACCCACGGCAATCTTAGACAAATCTTGTTCCAAATCAAAACCAAGCGTTGCACGGTCAGCAATCGCATAAGCCAAAATTGCTTGCAAAGCGACTTGCGCCACGTAAGCCTTCGTTGAGGCAACCGCAATTTCAGGACCCGCCAACAATGGCAATGCATAAGTCGCTTCACGCCATAGCGTTGACTTCTCGACATTTGTTAGCGTCAGTGACTTAAAGCCTTGCGCGTTAACGTTTTGAAGCACTTCACGTGAGTCAGCCGTTTCACCAGATTGCGTCAAGAAGATAAAGAATGGCTTCTCTGACAATAATGGTTGCTCGTAAGCAAACTCTGATGACAAGTGAACTTCAGTTGGCACACCCGCCCATTGTTCAAATAAGCGCTTACCTACCAAACCGGCGTGATATGACGTACCGGCAGCGACAATGTACAAACGATCGGCTGCTTTAAGATCGTTCAAAATGGCTTGACCAACGTGCACGCCACCTTCATTATCTAGGTATTTCTCGATCAAGTGGCGAATCACAATTGGCTGTTCATCGATTTCCTTCAACATGTAGAAAGGATACGTACCCTTATCAGTTTCTGAAGCATCAATGTCCAAGTGGAATGGCTCACGGGCCGTTTCGTTACCATCAACATCGAAGAGTTGCACTTTATCGGGGTCAATAATCGCGATTTCACCATCATGTAACTCAATAAAATCGTGCGTTTGATCCAACATCGCCACCGCATCCGACGTCACCACGTTAAAGTCTTCTCCAACACCGATTAGCAATGGTGACTTTTGCTTAGCAACGTACATACGGTCTGGTTCATTACGATCCATCAACAAGAAACCATAGGCAGAGTTCGTGTCTAACAAGCTGATCAACTTACGCAAGGCGTCAAATGTTGACATGCCTTCATCCGCAAACTTACCAATTAATTGGACGGCAACTTCCGTATCCGTGTCTGAATGGAACGTCACATCGGCCAAATATTCTTGCTTTAACTCTAAGTAATTTTCAATCACACCGTTGTGAACCAGGTAAAAACGACCATCGGCTGACAAATGTGGGTGTGCATTATCAATTGATGGCACACCGTGAGTTGCCCACCGCGTGTGTGCAATACCGCTTGTTCCAGTCACATTTTTTGTACCAACCAAGGCCTCAAGTTGGGCAACACGACCCTTTTCTTTCACTAGCTGATCAGTTCCCAATGCTTGGTCAGCAACGAACAAACCCGCAGAATCATACCCACGGTATTCAAGCTTTTCCAATCCCTTCAACAAGATTGGTGCTGATTGATAATTTAATCCCGTAAATCCAACGATTCCGCAATACATATTTTGTTCCCCCTAATGCACTATCATAAACAAAGTGGTATACCCTTTTGTTTCTTCATTGCGTTTTAATACATAACCTATAATACCGTTTAAAAAAGCACGGTCAACTAAATTCCAGTATATTTTATTTTAATTGGTAAAAATTGGTATAGGTTTACGTATAGACCAATTCCGATTGATTATCGCTAATAGTTAGCTGAAAGCGCGTCCCAATTGCCTTTCACCACCTTAAGTAGCGAACCAAAAAAGCCCGGTTACACGTCAATGTGCAACCTGGCTTTTAACAATTAATCATCGCTTATTAATGCTTCTTCGCATCCTTAGCGGGGTGAGTGTTCGTATTCATCTTTTCGAAGGCACGAACAGCGCGATCAACTTTCTTATTCAACATGCTCAAACTAAACATATGAAATCCCCCTTTTCATTTTGCTATTGTAAAGAAACCCTTTACAAACTTGTAATATTTGTTTTTAATACATTACCGCGAATGATACGTATTGTCAACCCTTTATTTCGTGAACGTTAGTGACTCACCGTGTTGCAGCAAATCAACACCCGTTAACTCAGCCTTTTCACCGATTCTGAGTGGTACGATGAGGCCTACAATTTTAGCAATTGCCCAGGTCATAACGACGGAAACCGCGATTGTCAGAAGAATTCCGGCCAATTGCACCCCCATCAAGTGCCAATTCCCTTGTAACAAGCCAGTCGTTCCCGCCAGTGTTTTTGTGGCAAATACACCCGTTAGTAGACCACCGAACACACCACCGACACCGTGCAAGCCAAATGCATCCAGCGCGTCATCATAACCCATGCGGTATTTAATCACCGTCGTCGCAATGTAAACAACTAATGACACAACCACACCCATAATCGCTGCCGACACCGGCTCAACGAAGCCAGCGCCCGGTGTAATCGCAACCAACCCTGCAATGGCCCCTGACATAGCCCCAGCAACCTTAACCTGATGGAAGACCAACAAGTCGAACATGACCCATGTCAGCATACCGGCCGAGGCCGCAATACTTGTGTTAATGAAGGCCAACACTGCCACACCGTTTGCTGCTAAAGCTGACCCGGCGTTAAAACCGAACCAACCAAACCATAGCAAGCCACCACCAATGACAACAGACAGCATATTGTGAACTGTTAACGTAGTAGCCTGCTTACGCTTTCCGATGATCAAGGCCAAGGTAAGTCCTGATACACCAGAAGAAATGTGCACCACATCACCGCCGGCGAAATCTAACGCACCCATCTGAGCCAGCAAACCACCGCCCCAAACCATGTGAGCTAATGGCACATATACTAATAACATCCACCCCAGTAGAAACAAGATAAACGCTTTGAAGTTCATTCGTCCGACTACCGAACCAGCAATGATTGCCATAGTAATCATCGGGAACATCCCCTGAAACAGCGCAAACGCGCCATCTGGGATACTTAGACCTCGTGAGCTACTAGTCATGGATACCCCGTGAAAGAAGGCTGCCCGTAGATCACCAATGATTAAGCCGTGACCACTGAAAGCTAACGAATAGCCAACCGCAAACCACACTGTACCACCGATAGCAATGGCAATTAGCACCATGGCCAACGTGTTCACTGTTGATCGCACATCTGTGAATCCACCATAGAACAATGCCAATCCAGGCACCATCAACCAAACTAACGCGGCACTGACAAGTACCCATGCAATATCCGACCCCACCATATCGCTACCTCCTGATATCTCTCATCGACTTCTAATTTATAATCAGTATAGGCACTCTCTCATTGCACACTCACAATTGTGTTAGGAATGATGACATCGGCTGGTCTGGACCAATGCAAAAACCCCAGCTAGTAGCACTCGTTTAAGAAGCTACTAGCTGGGGTTTAGCATTACCTATTATTTCAGTTGCGTTTTGACGTACGTCGCAAAATCAGTATGCGAATCCTGCGCAGCTTGCCAATATTGTTGCAACGTTTGATTATCGATTGATGAAGAATCAACGCCCGCGTTGTAAAGCATAATACGAGCAGTTGATGCATCAAAAGTTGTCGTTGAAGAAGTTGCCGGTTGACTGACTGCTGTGCTAAAACTGCTTGCAATCGTTGCCTGTTCCTCGGCGACACTACTTTGTGATTCAGAAGCCGTTTCTACCGACGCACTTGTATTAGTCGCCTCATGACTCGTTTGCGTTGTAACACTTGCTGTGCTGGCGCTCGTCTGAGCTGAACTAGCTGAGGTTACCTTACGAGCAGAGCTCGTTTGGCGTGCTGTGTGATGTATTCGCTGATTTTGCCCCATTACATACGCACCAATTAACACACCAATGATAATCAGCATGCCAATGACAAGACCAATCCCTTTACCTGTTTGTTTTTGCATGTATCCACCTACTCAATCGCAAATACGGGTGTGCCGGCATCCCAATCATGTGGGTCAGCTGACAAGCGACCAATTAAACCATCCACTGAGTTCCACCCATTGTAGAATTGGTGGTTGTACGGATCAAAAACTTCTGTATTCCCACCACTATAACCGTACGCTGCTACCGCGTGACCAATCCCCACGTTAATCAAAAAAATAACTGGGTAACCATCACGCAAGGCATCTTTGACTTGCGCTGGCGTTGTAAGGTTGCGCGTTGTATGACCGAAACTATTGACCATACGAACTAAGTCACGACCTGACGCGCCATATGACATACTTGCGCCACCCAAACGATTAGCAACATCGCGTGGTGTTGTATTGATGCCATATGAACCATTCATAATCATCGCGATGCTTGAAGGAACACACCCAGTCGCCCCGAACGTGCCACCGTTAAACCAAGTACCCGACCAACGGCCATCCCACTGTGAAAAGTAAGTTGGCTTACCGGGTACTGCCCGAGAATAAAAAGTGCCATCGTTGCCAAAGTAGTACTTCTTGTTATTAATCGTTTGGAGTCCTTGTACCGCTCGTCCATCACGACCAACATAATAAGTCATCCCCCAAGCAGTTTCCCATCGTGAATTCTGCCGGACACCATTCTGGAACCAATAGTAGGCCCCCATGTAGAAACGGAACCCCGTAAAGTAGGCCCCATTAGCCACCCAACGCCAACCACTATTATTCACGGGCACGTAAGCATCTTTCACCTTACCTCGCAAAAAGAACGTCCCGTTATCTCCAAAACTATACACCGTTCCATTAATCGCCTGATTACCTTGAACAGCCCGACCGTTATCATCTGTATAGTAACGCATGCCCCAAGCATCACGCCAGCCGGCATTTTGGCGCACACCGTTAACAAACCAATAATACGTCCCCATATAGTAACGGAAGCCTGTATACGGTTTCCCATTTTCAAGCCAATTCCAACCACCATTAGCCGTAGATACTTCTGGCGAATAAACATAACCTGTCCGATTATCTGCCGACGCCGACGTTGTTAGTAGCGAAGTTGCGCCCAAAACACCCACAACTCCCATTAAAAGAGCTTTTACCACCTTATTCATTGCATTAACTCCCCAAATCTTATCTTGTTACACATTTCACTTTTAATAATGCGCTATCTTGCGGTTAAAAACAAGCATTTTTACCCTCAAAAAAAGAGTGCCAAAATAGCACTCTTTTCGTTATTATTCAGTTGGTACACCATTAGCAATCATCACATCAGTGGAAATATTGCCACCATATAAGTTACCTGTATTAGCTGCTGGCAAGCCCAACGCCTTACGCAACACATTCGTTGCACGTTGTTGTTCAGAGCTTGAAACGACTTCGGTTGAACCAGACGTCAAACTGTAACCCGTTCCTTGAATGTGATCATTCTTCACGTTGTTAGCCGCCCCTGAATACTTTGTCGCAATCGCTAACATATCATTGTAGCTCAAGTCAGTTTGCATTGATGAAGAAATTGAATTCAAGAAATCCGTATTCAACAACTTTGTTGGATTGCTCTTCGCTGCATCAACAATCCCTTGTAGCACCAATCGTTGACGTTCCTGACGTCCGTAGTCACCCTGCGGATCATCATAACGCATCCGTGAGAAGGCCAAGGCAGCCTTACCTGTCATCTTGGTGTGAGATACACCATTGTATGACCACGTTGTTGATCCTTGCGTAAAGCTGTACAAATCACCTGCGTCAGCGTGAGCCGTCTCAGGGTTGTAGGCAAACGTCAATGGTGACGTCACCGTAATGCCACCAACTTTGTTAACAACCTTTTCCATGCCACCCATGTTAACCAATGCATAGAAGTCAATTGGAATATTTAGCCAGTCCTGAATCGTCTTAATTGTTGATTCGGCTGATCCGTAAGCATACGCTGCATTAATTTTTTGTGGGAAGGTATCCTCATACCCATCAATTGCGACCAACGTATCACGTGGGATTGACATGATTGTCGTCTTATCTGTTTTAGGATTAATGGTTACAATCATGATTGAGTCAGTTCGACCTTTGTAATCACGGCCCAAAGCACCCGTGTCTGTACCCAACAGCAACAATGAGACCGGCTTACCCTCTGACAAGACAGCCGACACATCACGTGCCTTCTTCATAGTTGGTGCCACGTACGACTTATCAATAGCACTCTTAGTCTGCATATATGCATAACCGAATAAGCCAGCAATTACCAAGACAATCACCAATAAGATTGATAAAATCCAATTACGGACTTTATGTGATTTCTTTGGACCCTTATTTTTAGGGGCTTTTTGTTTCTTTCCGCCACGTTCATTCGCTAAGCGACTTGAGCGTGAAACGGGTTGTGTTTGCTCGTTATCCATGAGCCACTCCTTCTCAACTGTAATACATACTTGTGCATTTATTGTAAAACGAAACTGGCTAAATTGCCGTAATTTCCCGTTGATGTTTATTTTTTTATAAACACTCCCGTACTTGTAGTCAGTAATTCAGTCTAAAAATACCGCTACATGTCCTAAAGTCCGAAAAAACTGGCGCAAAAAAACGGTGACCGAACTGTGCTCGATCACCATCTCTTAATTTCGACTAGTTTTCATTGATGCGAGCTGCGACTAATAACGCCATCCCCATCACACCAATAAATCCACCGGCTAAAAATGACACTAACATCATCATAATTTGCCCCTCCTCGATTTCTTCTCTATCTCCTCATATTACTAATCGTTTATGAACGATTTGCGAAGGTTGTTTAGTTTTTTATCTGTCGCTTTAAACCTTGAACGCCGCTGGTAGATATTTTACACTTATGTTCGGAGGCAATTCACAATATGTATATACTGGGAATCATTTTAGCTTTTATCCTTGGCGGATTAGTTGGCGTTATTGGCATGGCCATGCTAGTCGCTGGTCGCCGTTCAGAAAAAGATTAATCATCACAAAAGCAGTCGCTTATGGCACAACGTCATCGGCGACTGCTTTTTACTACAATTTGTTTAGCACCCAGAACAGCACTCTTTTCCGCCAAGACAATGACCTAGCGTCTGACTGATATTGCCTGGTCATTTGTATCAATCGCGGCATGTTTAGCCACCCGCCAGGTTGACGGCATAGGCGTCGACTATCCATCACAACTGTGTCTGCAACTTTCGCAGCACTTAACGCAATTGGCACTATCGGTCGTAACGCTTCTAAAAAGCACTGACTATTAGCCACGATATCAAACGATAAACGGCGTGTCGCGGACTGCGCTGTTGGCATGTACTGATAATAGACGGCCGGTACAAATCGCACATCGGTAGCCACTTGGCAAGCCGTAACATTAAATAACATGTCCTCACCCATGTGCAAGGATTCATTGAACGTTAGGTTAGCGTCTCTGATTAATTGTGTGCGATAAAATTTGTTGAACGGTTCTGGCCCCACACCCTCATAGCTCGTTAACACCGGCAATTTTAACATTACCTGCATTAATTGGAATCGGTTTGCTTCGTTTAACGACATGTCATGTTGCTGACCATTTCTAACAAACAAAACCAAATCAATTTGGATCTGCTGATTTATCAGGTGCGTCTTTATAACGTCGCTTAGCACGACGCCATCCACTTCATCATCAGCGTCAACGAATGCAATGTACATTCCCTTGGCCACCGCTATACCTTGATTTCTGGCCGCTGCTGCACCACCATGCGTCGCTACGATTAATCGCCCATACTCAAATAATTTTAACTGATGTCGGATTACATCAAGACTGCCATCAGTGGAACCATCATCAATAAAAATTACCTCAACTGCCGTGACTAATCGCAATTGTTGCATTAAAGCCGGCAACGTTGTGGCATTGTTATACACTGGCACAATAATGCTCAGTAGGGGTCGCCCTTTAAAGTCACACATCGTAAATATTTCTCCCAGTTATTTGACGCCACATGATTTTGCATAAATCACGGGTTTCAATTTGGCAACTGAACGCCAAGATAAAAATAACACTATAGCCACCAATGCTACCCATCCCCATAAAAATTAAGCCTAGCCACCCCATTTGTGGTATCCACCCATGACATAAATAGTGCACGCCAACCAAACCCGCTAACGCAACATGATAGGCCGTAAACTTGATTAAAGGGCATTGGGCACTTTGCTGAAAGCCATGTTTGAAAACAAGCCACGGCTCCCACCAGAAATTAACGACTAAATTACTAATAATATTCCCCAGCAACACCGCATTGATTCCCAAATCAGTTTGCGTGATTAACCACAAACTAGTTCCCAAATTCACACCCGCTTCAATTAAAGATTTATATCGCATGGTCCAAAACAATCCCAGCGCCGCTGCAAAACTTAAATTTGCTTGGCGCAACATCGTAAATCCCAAATTAATCACGATTAAAAAGACCGTGAAATCAGCTAAAACATATGCTGGCCCAAACACTAACCGAATGAAATCTTGCATTACAGTAAAGGAGCCTCCTGCCAAGACCGTACTAACTAACGCAATTAAACATAAGTTGCGATAGTACGCAACTTGCTGTTGCGCCACGCTCTCAGTTACACCAATATGGCCAAAAACACCAACGATAGCAGCCATTACTTCACCAACTAAACTACTTAATCCTTGTACAATCAACGCGTAATTTGTATAGACACCTAAAGTACTCAATCCTAGATACTTTGAAATCAATAAATTATCGGTACCGTTAACAATAATGACACCAACCTTCGCTGAAATATTTCCAAGGACGTTCTCACGTAATTTTTGTTTAATCGTTTCTGGGATGCGTTGCGATGAACGCCAAGTCAGCATTGGATACCGTTGTTTCGCCTGCTGATTAATCAACAAATTAGCAAGTAGCGTTCCTCCAATATGGAGCGCTAAGAAGACCATATAGTTTTGCCAAAAGATTAGGACAATAATTTGCATAATGTTTTGAATGAACCGGCAGCCTACCTGATTGATATTATTTACGTACGCGCGTTGATCAGCAATAAAAAGCGAACGCGCATACGAGAAAAAATAACTCAATGCAGTACCAATAACGTACAAGTAAAACATTAACTGAATATGCGGAATCGTTAGACCTGGTTTTACAAAGAACGGTAGTCCAGCCGCCAATAAAAATCCCAGCAATAAAATAGTAAATCCAATGCCACCATACAAACGTCGATAACAAGTCAGCAGTGCATCAACTAGTCCCATATCCCGATTTGCTAAAGGTCGATACAGCGAAAATGTGATGGCCGCCCCGATGCCTAATTCCGCAAAGGACAAAATATTCATTAAATTATTAAAGAGACCGTTTGCACCTAAATAATTGGCTGACATCGTCCGTACAAAAACAATTTGCATTGTAAATTGCGATGCCAGGGTCACAAGTTGTGCCCCTGTGGCTACTATTGTATTTTTAACCGTTGACGTCGTGTGACTCATCATTGCCGTTCCTCCTTCATCACATAGGTTTTATCTGGGAACATGGCATTTTCATGAATCATTGGTGCATACGTATTGTGATACTTAGTGCCGTAATGGTAAGTTGCAAAGCTATATGTTCCTACTAAAAGTCCCATTATTGCTAGTAAAATCCATTTATTCCGTTGATTTAGTTGGCTCAATATCTGCGCGAAAATAGCAAAAATAACCAGTAACCCATCAATCAAAATGCGATCAAAATTGTAGGCCACCAAATAAAGGGGCACCATACTATAAAAAAGCAACGACATTTGCTGGCCCAACCTAATTGACGATTGTAGCTGTTGATTATCCGTCTGCTTTAAAACGGCTTCTAGTCGCCAAAATAGTAGTAATAACACCACAGCCATCGCCACGTCTAATATGATAATCATGCCTGGCTCGAACCGAAGCGCGTACTGCAACATTTTCGGGCCGATCACCGGTAAATGTGTGGCAATTGCCTGGACGAGTATAACGTAAACACGGCGCGTAACTGGCACAGCAATTAACAAAGCACCAACACTAACGACGCAAATGAACCACAACTGTGCGTTTCGCGTTCGCAACTGTCTGATCGGCAACAATAATAAAAAGAACACTGCCGCTAATTGAATGCCAGCGGCCAAACCAACCAACATCATAAAATACATCGTATCAAACCGGTGGTCCCGCCAAAGATAAGCAATCGCAACGAAAACGACAGTGGCCATCAAATAATTTCGTAGCTGTACCCCCGATTCAAAGAACTGAATGGCGGTATAACCTAACAAAACCACTCGCTTATTATCGACTTGAAAGATGTTTAACCCCCAGGCCATACAGCTCATTTCAATCGTAAAAATAACTAATTTAAACTGTTGGTAGGACAGTCCCACTTTAGTTGCCATCTGCATGAGGTGATTAAAAACCGGCTCAAATTTTGTTGGTACTTCTGGATGGGTATAGTACCAGTTGTAAACCCAATTGTCGGATACAGTAATTGGTACGTAAGCAAATATAATTGCTAACAGAACCAAAAATACTATCGACAACCGTTGCTGACGACTTGGTGTAAGCAATAACAGAATTAATTCAATCAGGACTAAACCATAAAACACACCGACCATTGCTTACTCACCACCTTTAGTGGGCCAGCACAAGACTAGCACGCAGCCAGCTAACCAAATTAGAACGTCTTTACACTGCCGGCGCCATTCGTCATCGAACCACCAACCTGTTTGCCAACGCCGTTTTGCCTGGCAGAGTTGCCGCAATACACCCACCTTATCCTTTAAGGACACGTGCCGATATCGCAAAACCTGAAACATATGGCTGAACAGTTGCTTATTAAGCAACATGTTAATTGCCGGTACATCTTGTGGTTGCGCCACATCCGTCCGGTAATCGACTAACTGTTGCAAAACCGCCACGACATCGACATGTTTTGCAACGGTTGAACTTTGTGTAATGCTGCCATCACGCACACAATACTTAACTAATGGGGCTTCCAACACCTTCACATGACTAGCCCGTAAAAACGCAATTGTCGTAAAAGCCATATCTTCAAAAAAACGTCCTGGCGGAAATAACAAGCCACTCACTAATTGTCGACGATAGATCTTATTCCAAGCACCTGTGTAAATATGTTGTAGACTATTGGTCGGTTTAAACACTTGAATAATGTTGCCTTGTCGCATTCTTTGGTAACCAAATACCACCAAATCAGTCGTACTGTCCAGTGTTTGTACCATTTGATTGATAGCTCCCGGCGTCAATTGATCGTCGCCATCCAAAAAAGCCAACCATTCACCCGTCGCCATCCGCATACCTGTATTCCGCACTTCACTCAGCCCGCGATTAAACGTGTGCCGATGGAGAATAACGTTTTCGTGAGCAGCAAACCGGCGACAATGAGTCCACGTTGCATCTGTTGAAGCATCATCGATAATGATGATCTCCATTTCTTGTCGTCTTTGTATCAAAACTGATTGCAACGTCGCATCAATGTCATCCTGCACATTGTAAGCTGCGATAATTAGTGACAGTACCGGTTGCCGATCATTTCTCATAGTTACTTTTGTTTGCAAAGCGTCGCTCCAAAATTTTCATAGTTGCCAAAGCAGCAGTTTCCTGCGCGAGTGTCGTAACCGTATCATTTAGCACCACCATCTTTGTTGTTGTTAAACGGCTACGAAATAAACACTTCACGGCAGCAACATCCTGAATCTCTAAATAACGACCAAATTTATATGAACGTGGCTTAACACATCCAGTCATAATTTGATAATAACGCATCAACCAAACTGAAATGTCGGTCACCTGACGCTCCTTATTTACCAACGCCATCTTTGTCACCTCTCTTTCGTAAAGTGAATAACCATTCATAAAAGAAGATTTCAAAAATGGTATTGCAAGATGATGATCATAGAAACGCGTGAAATATGGCAATATCGACAACAAACTTGATAGCAACCCTATTCTGATACCGTTTCTAAAGGAAAAGGCCACTCGCCAATTAGTGAACAACCATTCTCTTTTGGAAAATTCGCGGTTTATTAACGTCATGTTATTAACCGCCGTATGCGCAAAATCATCGCGCGGCATTAATAAAAATTGACTCGTCATATCAACCACTTTTTCACCGTCTGCCGTAAAAAAATCGCTTGGCCAGACTGGATTTGTAAACAAAAAATCATCATTTAACAAGATAAAGTGTTCGTTTAATCCTGGAATACGCCAGCAGTGCAGTTCAATCACATTCGAATTATAAGTTGGCAAATATTCGCTAGGAATAAAGCTAGTATGATCTACGACAACCAACCTGTTACTATCTTTAATAAAACTAGGCCGTTGCTGGTCAGTGACAAGATAGATTTTGTTTACCCATGGCGCATACTGCGCAATTGAACGCAGCAAATACTTCAACGTACCAAAATCACGATATCGTTGGTCCGACAATTCATGCTCTGGTACCGACACATGTTGTGACCTGCGTTGTTGCCAAGCTAAATCACTGCCATCAACCCAGGGGATGACAATATCAATTGGCATTTTCGTTGACTTTTTCATTGGCTCATCCCCACCTTAAGATACCGACTGTAGATACCGGTCATGATTTTATCAACTCGTGACTCATCAAATTGCATTAAGAACTCGGTATACTCGTTTAATGCTGGCTGTAACCGATCATCCTGTACGCGCTTAATCGCATCAGCTAAAGCCATAACATCCAGCGGATTAATTAACTGGCCTAATTTTTCGTCAATTAAGTAATCTGCCATGCCGGTTCCCTTGGCGCCAATCATGTATACCCCATCAATTAGTGCATTAAAGCCGCCCATGCCAAATCCTTCTCGTAGCGACGGCATGACAATCATATCTGCTGCGTAATGTAAATCTTGTAAGTTTGACTGATATCCCAAAAACGTCACCTGTTCAGACAAGCCAAGTTCAATTACTAACCGTTTAATTGTTGCTTCAGCCGTCCCGACGCCGGCAAAGAATATCTTTATCTGCGGATTTGACAATGCGTGTACCGCTTGCAAGAGCGTTGCTTGATTTTTGCGAGTACTAAACTCGCCAACCTGAATGATTGCAAAATCATCGCCTGTTAAGCCAAGGCCTGCGCGCATCCGTTTGCGAATCGATAATCGTGTCGCTGGCGAAACAGTTAATGATTGCTTCACTGGCGCACCAACGCTGGGCAAATACGAGACTCTTTGTACCGGTAAAAATCGGCTAACAGCCTCATCGGTGTGATTAATAACTACCAAATGTTGCGTCAACCAAGCTAAAGACCACTCAATTGGAAAAACTAACCAATTCTTAAGTGGTCCACCTCGAAAGAAATGAAATCCGTGCGCCGTATATAAAACCGGACAGCCCATCCCCCATGATGCTAACCGGGTCAACGCTGCCCCAATCGGTGAATGGACATGTATCAAGTCATACTGATTTTGTCCAATTAAGCGCCGCAATTGTATCATCACTTGGCAATTCGCACTCAAACGCCCAAGTCCACGATCAAAATTAATTTGATGTAAAACAATTCCCATCTCCGTCAGATCCATAATCAGTTGACAATTAGTCCGATCATCAACGGTTCCAAAGTTCTCAAAATCAGCTGCCACATGGACTTCAGCACCTAAATTAGTCAAAATCGCTAAATTACGCATATTAAATTGTTGAATCATGTTCGCCTTGGCGGCCACCATTAATACCCTTTTCAAACCTAATCCCCACTAACCTACGCCTTATCAATGTCAGACTGCTTTAGGACCTTAATTAAAGTCGCCGCAACAATACTCACATCGTGCATAAAACTAACTTGATTTGCATACATACCGTCATACATTGCTTTTTGACAGTCTGAAACGTTATTTCTACCACTTACCTGTGCTAAACCAGTGATGCCTGGTAACACCCGATCCGCACCAATGACTTTACGTTTCTCAATAACTGCCATATCGGTCACCGCTAACGGTCGTGGCCCCACAAAGCTCATCTCACCACGTAAGACGTTAAAGCACTGCGGTAGCTCGTCCAATGATGTACGGCGTAAAAATTTACCGACCGTCGTCACGTACGCATCTCGATTATGAAAATTCTGATGCGAAACCAGCGGCGTTGATCCAACCATGGTCCGAAATTTATAAACTTCAAACGGCTGACTATGGCGGCCGAATCTAGTTTGTTTAAAGATCGGATTTTCGTGTGTGACTAGCCAAATCGTACCCGCAATCACGATCATTGGCAGACTAAAAATCACCAGTAATAAACTTGCAAAAATGCAATCTAACATGCGTTTAATCAATTTTCGATATAACTGTTGTCCTATCATTTTTCAAACGTTTCCCCATAACCATAGCTTGCATAACGTTGTTTCTTTTTATTTCGATGCACCACACCAATAATTGGCGTTTGACTGAGCTTCATAATTTCAACTGTGCGTTTGATATTTGCTTTTTTTGTTTTCCCTAGAGAAACAACCAACACAACCCCATCAACCTGTTTCATCAACATTTGGGCATCTGTCACTGCTAAAACCGGTGGTACATCAATAACTACCTTGTCATAATGCTCATTGGCCCAGGTTATTATGGTTGTCATCTTTTCCGATCCCAATAATTCCGCTGGATTAGGTGGTACTGGTCCGGCTGTTAAGACATCTAACCCCGTAATTTGTGTTGTTTGCACCGCATCTCTCAGTATTTTTGCTGCTGATAGCACCGTCGTTAGTCCTCTGTTTGGCAACACTTTAAACGTCGCCTGAGCAGTTGAACGTCTCAAATCAGCATCCACATATAACACCGACTGACCTGACTGTGCCCATGTGACAGCTAGGTTACTTGCGACCGTGGTTTTACCATCAGATATTTCCGCCGATGTGATCATGACAGTTTTAAATTGCGGCAAAGTCGCACTAACAAATTCGATGTTTGTTCGGAGTGTGCGAAATTGTTCTGAAACCGGATTTTTGGGTTCGTGATACGTTACTAATTGTGCCCCAGATTTTTGCGTCAAATTATTATCCTGACGTTGTTTGTTAAATAACCTCATTATATTCACCTATTAAATACGTTGTTTGATGCGTGAGACACCCTGTTCACTTAGCATTACTCGTCGTTCTTTTAAACGACCAATGCCCGTGATCGTTCCTAAATTAGTGAGTCCCAACTCATCCGTCATAAAGGTCTCTGTTTTAATTGTTCGGTCGGTTAATTCTCGAACTACTCCAATTACCAAACCCAAACCAACACCAACCACTAGACCAGCCAACACCATTAATTGCTTATTAGGCGCCGACGGTTCAGTTGGACGCGTAGCCCGCGAGACAATCGACACATTTGAAACGGCCATAATATCTAGAATTTTCGCCTGAAAAGCATCTGCAATTGCGTTTGCAATATCGCGTGCCGCCGTTGGATTTGAGGCATCAACATTAATTGAGAACACTTGAGAATTTGTCAAGCTAGAAACATTAACCATGCGAACGAGCTGTTTCGTTGTCAGTTGACTATCAACGTACTTAGAAGCGCGCCACTCATATTGCGCTGGCTGAGCCGCGGTAATTTCAACGGTCCGTCCAAACGCATCAGTCATGTGTTTAGCAGGCTGGCGTGGCACCTTCTCAACCTTAGTTGGTAACTCCAATCGTTTGATTGCATCATTCAGGATGATTGGACGCGTCAAGATATCCTTATACGTCTGTATTAGTTGCACATCTGCCTGTTGATCACCTAACTGCACACCTTGCTGTCCTGAAGTCGCCTTACGATTAACTAAGAGCGCCGCCGTCGCCCGATATTGTGGTTGCATGACATGCGTCGCAATACCATAGGCAATACTTCCGGAAGCAACCCCCAATAGCGCCATCAACAACGCGTTTCGTTTTATAATTTGCCATAATCTACCTACATCAACGATATTGTCCATAATTAAATACTCCCCCAAGAAAGTCATCTCAAAAATAAGTACCGCCAGTGTAGCACTTATTAAAAAGCGACATATTAACGCGGTGTAACAGCAAAAAATGACTGATCTCACGTTTTTCACGCTGAATCAGTCATTTTAGCTGACATAATCCGGTATTGTAGACCAGCATTTCCCCTATCGATTTGTTTTATGCAAACGTTCATACTATATTTCAGTCCCATATCTTAATGCCATCATTCTTATTGCATGCAACCCCGTTAACTATTGCTGAATTTTCGTTTTGTCACAAAATGTTAATGTATTTTGTGCGACAAAAAAGACTGATCATCATCTTGATGATCAGTCTTTTAATAAGCTGAAAATAGTCTGTTTTTCTTAATTGGCACTATTTGCCGCCTTGAAACGCTTGTACCATTAATTAAAGCTTTCGCATTTTCGTTAAATTCAGTTGCTAAACCTGAACCATGGACAGCCACCAACTTCTCGAACGCTTTCGCCATATTATGCTGACGGCCAGGCAATCGATGTGCATCAGAGGCAACAACCTGAGCTAACCCGTGTCCAATAATATCCTCACTAAAAGCCATTACTGCTTTACCAAAAGCACCAACATATGAACTTGCGGTTACCTGAGCATAAGCCCCCTGTGAAACCAGGTCGTATAGCAAATGCGGTTCCTGCATCAATCTGCGGTTCCGTTCTGGATGAACAATCACTGGCATTATCCCTCGTTGTTGTAGCTGGAACAATATTTCGCTTGTAAATAATGGCACATCATTGGCCGGTAATTCAACTAACAGAAACGTTCCCTGCGTGTCCGTTGTTAAAATGTCACCTGCATCTAATGCGGTTAATAATTCACTGGTCAATCGCACTTCTTGTGCTGGAAATACCGTTAACGGGATTGCTAATCGTTCTAATTCCGCTTGAAAAACAGCCGTCAAATTGATGACGTCAACCGCGTGATTAATGTATTGCTCGTCCATGTGGTGTGGTGTCACCAATGAATGGGTAATCCCCTCCATTACCGCGGCACGAGCTAATTGTAATGATGCTTCCAGTGAGTTTGACCCGTCATCAATATTTGGTAATAAGTGACTGTGTACATCAATCATATGGCTCCCCCTGTTCATTTGTACTTTATCACTATACGGGATTACCCACAGCGATGCCACTCTGTAAACAAAAAAAGCACCCAACTTCAAAAGTTGAGTGCTTTTTTAAAAATTGTTAGTCGAATTAAATCGTCAACAATTCCTTTTCCTTTTCAGCAGCGATACCGTCAATATTCTTAACAGCGGCATCAGTAGCCTTTTGGATGTCGTCTTCAAGCTTACGTGCTTCGTCTTCTGACATGTCACCGTTCTTCAATGCCTTCTTGGCATCGTCCATGGCGTCACGACGAACGTTACGAACCGCAACCTTAGCCTTTTCTGACTCACCCTTAACTTCCTTAGCCAATGACTTACGAGTTTCCTCAGTCAAGGCAGGAATTACCAAACGAATCACTGATCCGTCATTGGCGGGTGTCAATCCAAGATCAGAAGCAAAAATTGCTTGCTCGATATCCTTCAAGATTGACTTGTCAAATGGTGTAATCAACAATACACGTGCTTCAGGCACAGTAATTGAAGCCAATTGGTTCAAAGGTGTTGGTGCCCCATAATATTCTGCCGTAACATTACGCAAAATTGATGGGTTTGCCACACCGGCACGGATATTACCAAGCTCGCGACGCAAAACGTCAGCAGCCTTACCCATACGCTCGTTAGCTGAATCAAGAATTGGATTAGCCATATTAGTTTACCTCCACGGTCGTTCCGATATTCTCGCCCAAGACCACACGCTTAATATTACCAGCTGTGTTCATGTTAAAGATTACCAAATTGATATCATTGTCCATTGACAACGTTGAGGCCGTTGAGTCCATGACCTTCAAACCTTGCGCAATGATGTCCTTGTGCGTCAATGACTCGAACATAACTGCGTCAGGGTTCTTACGAGGGTCATCGTTGTAAACACCGTCAACACCATTCTTAGCCATCAAAATAGCCTCAGCGTTGATTTCAGCGGCACGCAATGCAGCCGTTGTGTCAGTTGAGAAGTATGGTGAACCCGTTCCGGCACCAAAGATCACAACGCGACCCTTTTCCAAGTGGCGAACAGCCTTACGACGAACGTATGGTTCTGCCACTTGACGCATTTCAATCGCAGTTTGTACACGAGTTGGTACGTCTTCAGATTCCAAAGCATCTTGCAATGCCAAGGCGTTCATCGTCGTGCCCAACATACCAACGTAGTCAGCTTGGGCACGTTCCATGCCCAACTTTGCGCCAGCTTCCCCGCGCCACAAATTACCACCGCCGACAACGATAGCAATCTCAACGCCAAGTTCGTATACATCCTTAATTTCTGCCGCGATACTCTTGACAGTTTCAGGATCAATTCCGTAGCCGCGTTCACCAGCCAAGGCCTCACCTGACAACTTCAAAAGTACGCGCTTGTACTTTACGTCTGCCATTATTTAATAAGCCTCAGTTCTGATTAACCGATTTGAGCAGCAACTTCTGCAGCAAAGTCAGTTTCTGCCTTTTCGATACCCTCACCAACTTCGTAGCGAACGAATGACACAACCTTGCCACCCTTTGACTCTACGAACTTAGCAACAGTTTCCTTACCGTCACCCTTAACGAATGGTTGGTCAACCAATGAGATGTCAGCCAAGAACTTGTTCAAACGACCTTCAACCATCTTTTCCTTGATGTTGTCAGGCTTTCCAGCCAAGTCTTCTGAGTTCATTTGAACTTCCTTCTCGTGTGCCAAAACATCAGCAGGCACTTCTTCACGTGAAACGTAGTGTGGTGCAATTGCGGCAACGTGCATAGCAACGTCCTTGGCAACTTCTGCATCAGCACCGTCCAACAATACAACTGAAGAAATACGTCCGCCCATGTGTGAGTAAGTACCGAATTCTTGTCCTTCAGCCTTCTCAATAACTTGGAAACGACGCAAAGTGATCTTCTCACCAGTGATTTGCGTCGTGTGGATGATCATCTCGTTCAAAGTTTGGTCTTCAGAAACCTTCAACTCCAAAGCAGCTTCAACGTCAGCTGGCTTGAATTCAACGATAGCGTTTGCAACAGCGTGCAACAAGTCGTTAAACTCAGCGTTTCCGGCAACGAAGTCAGTTTGTGAGTTCAATTCGATGATTGCGGCAGCGTTGTCCTTAACGGCAACGTAAGTCATACCTTCGGCAGCAACAGCATCGGCCTTCTTAGCAGCCTTTGCCATTCCCTTTTCGCGCAATACGTCGATTGCCTTGTCCATGTCACCGTCAGTTTCAACCAACGCCTTCTTGGCGTCCATCATTCCGACACCAGTCTTTTCACGCAATTCCTTAACTTGTGAAGCAGTAATAGCCATTGTTATGGTCTCCTTGTTAATGCAAAATCTTTATCTAAATTAGTATACACGAAATCTTCTAATATATCTATTATATCGCGCAAAATTCACGGCTAGATACATTAGTATTTCATACAAACTCTATTATAACGAAAAAGACCGCCTAACAAAAGTTAAGCGGTCTTTTCTATCGACGAAATCGAATTAGTTGTTACCTTCAACGATTTCAGTCAATTCTTCGATTGAAGCTGCCTTGTCAGCACCTTCAGCTGCGAAGTCTTCTGCAGCAACAGCGTCTTCACCTTGGTTACCCTCGATGATAGCATCAGCCATCTTAGCAGTGATCAAACGAACGGCACGGATAGCGTCATCGTTTGATGGAATCTTCACATCGATTTGGTCAGGGTCGGCGTTCGTGTCAACCATAGCCACGATAGGAATGTTCAACTTGTGTGCTTCTTGCACAGCCAATTGCTCCTTGTGAGGATCAACGATGAACAACAAGTCAGGAATCTTAGGCATATCTGCGATACCACCCAAGAACTTCTCCAACTTTTCGCGTGACTTGTTCAACAAAGCCACTTCCTTCTTTGGCAAACGGTCGAAAGTTCCGTCTTCTGCCATAGCACGCAATTCCTTCAAACGTGCAACACGCTTTTGGATCGTTGACCAGTTAGTCAACGTTCCACCCAACCAACGGTGGTTTACGTAGAACATGTTTGCGCGAGTTGCTTCTTCAGCAATTGCATCTTGAGCTTGCTTCTTAGTACCAACGAACAAAACCGTTGCACCGTTAGCTGCTGCGTCGCGAACGTAGTTGTAAGCTTGGTCAACCAACTTCACCGTCTTTTGCAAGTCGATGATGTAGATGCCGTTACGCTCCGTAAAGATGTATTCTGACATCTTTGGGTTCCAACGACGAGTTTGGTGTCCGAAGTGAACACCAGCTTCAAGCAATTGCTTCATTGAGATAACTGCCATGAGTATCTGCCTCCAAATGTTTTTCCACCTAGTCTCGCATGTAATTCCGCGACCCCGAGGGCACCCGTAGAACTATTGAGTACTAGTGAGTATTTTATTGTGGTCAAAGACCATTTATGTATAATACAGGGTTTTCCCACCTCAGTCAAGCATTAGTCTCGCTTTGCTGGCGTAAAATCCGTGACACCATGTCCCCGCAGAAAAGCCACTTTGTCTGCCCGTTTTAACTTCTTAAAGGCTGCCTCAGCATGCAGAGCCTCCCCTTTAGTTGCGAACGCCTCAGCATACAATAATTTTAATGGATGGCGACTCGCCGGACGTGTGTACTTAGCACCCTTGCCCGCTTCGTGTGTGGCAAAACGTTTACCGACGTCATCTGTAAAGCCACCATAAAATGTGTTATCTGCCGTCAATAACACGTACATATAATAAGGTTTATCCATTGCTTTTTCCTTCGTAAATATCCCAGACAGCTTTCGTATACGTGTCATCATCATTGTGCGTCACAATTGGCGGTAAAATCGTAGCCCCCGTTAATGCACCATCTTTAATCGCATCAATTAGGAGGACATTAGCCGGTTCACCTGCTTTTGGATACACAAACTGAATGCGTTTTGGTGCCAAATGATTCTTCTGCAATGATTCAAGAATCTCAAACAAACGGTCTGGCCGGTGCACCATGAAAAAATGCGCCTTATTCTTCAATAATTTTTTAGCGGTGTACGTCACCAAATCCAAATCTGCTTTAATTTCATGTCGCGCAATGGCATAATGCTCATCTTCATGCATGACCGTATTTTCATTGTCTACCGTAAAATAAGGCGGGTTCGACACCACCATATCGGCAGAACCTGGCCGAATATCCGTAAAAATGTCGCGCATATCTTTGTTAATAATCGTAATTTTGTCTGTCAAATCATTCATTTGGACAGAACGCGTTGCCATATCTGCCAACCGCTCTTGAATTTCAACCCCCACGATTTGACCCGCGACTTTATGAGCCATAAACAAAGATACTGCCCCGTTACCGGCACCCAGGTCAACATTCAACCCACGACCATTTTTACGTGGCTGTGCGAAATTGGCGAGTAAGACCGCATCTAACGAAAACGAAAAAACCTCTTTACTTTGAATAATATGGACATCATCGTTGTACAACATATCGATGCGTTCGTCGGGTAATAAGTCAACTTTCATGTTTGAATTCTCCTGTATGTTTGCCAACAGCCCGCTTCCTGTGGGATAATGAAGCGTTATTATTAGGGAGGAACGAATATGTTCTACACATTCATACGTTTTGTCGCAGCCGGCGTCGTTTGGCTCATTAATGGGCGTTATAAGCTTACCGGCCAAGACAATCTACCTGAAGGCAATTATATTTTGGTTGGTCCTCACCGTACTTGGTGGGATCCCATCTTCTATGCTCTTGCAGCTTGGCCACATAAGTTTAGCTTCATGGCTAAAAAAGAGCTCTTCAAGAATCCTATTTTACGCTGGATTCTAATTCACGCCAATGCTTTTTCTGTTGATCGTGAAAATCCTGGTCCTTCGGCGATCAAAATTCCAGTCAACAACCTTAAGAAAACTGACCTCGGCGTGATCATGTTCCCATCTGGTAGCCGTCACTCACAAGAAATGAAGGGTGGCGCCATGATGATTGCCAAATTGTCTGGTAAGCCTCTTGTACCAATGGTGTATCAAGGACCCGTTAAGTTTTCTGGTTTATTCAAACGTGGCAATGTCAAGATGGCGTTCGGTGAACCAATCTACGTTGACAAGCGCATTAAGCTGACTGATGAAACAATGGCTGAATTCGGTAACACGTTGCAGGCTGCGTTTGATAAAGTCGACGCGTCAATCGACCCAAATTGGGTATACATTGACCCCAAGCCAAAGACTGAAAAAATTGAATCAAACTAACAAAAAATCCTGAGCAAAAATTCAAATTGCTCAGGATTTTTATTTATACCAACCGTCGTACCACACCGTCAACAATGTCATACCACGGCACAGCATATGCGCGATCGTCACGATCAACGACATCGCTTAGTCGCGAGACACCAACCCCACCTGTTGGTGAACTTGGTGAATCATGAAGGAAGTATTGGCCACCAAGATAAATCCCGACGTGTCCAATATGGTCCATAAAGAAAATATCGCCACGACGAATGTTCGACCATGGCACACCTTGGCCTAAGCTAGTTTGTGAATACGTCACTGCATCCCCCACATTACCAGCGAAGACACCTGAATTAGCAAAGCACCAACGAACAAACGAAGAACAATCAAACTGCCGGGCTGCGATTGACCAGCTATTATGCCCGCCACCCCACACATATGGCGAGTGGCCAACGAGTGATGTGCCAGTGTCAATGGCATGCTCAATTTGCCAATTACCAGTTCGCACAACGCCACCGCCATCCGCCCAATACTCGTTACCATTTTCCCAAACGGCCTCATTCGTCGCTTTCAGGTAAGTTCCCGGATGGAAATAGTACAACCCATTCTGCCAATATTTGTACCCTGAGACACAGCGTCCGGTCTCATCATACATATACCAAGTGCCCCATCGAGCCGGTTCGTACACATTCGTATGCTTCAAGTAGGTTCGCGCATCAAACGTATAATAACCACCCGCCCATGGTTGCACATCAGTTAGAATGCGACCATCAGCCCCAAACAAATACCACAAGCCCCATTGTGACGCCGTATAGGTATTGCGCATCATGCGACCGTCACGCAGGTTGAACATGTAGTACGTGCCTTGGAACTTCTGGACGCCCTTTTGCTTCACCCCATTACGGAATAGATAGCGATGTTTACCATCACTTAAGTAACCAGTTGCGCGTTTACCATTTTGGTAGAAAACGCCTTTTTTATAACCTGTAAATGGTTTGGGTTTGACCACTTTCTTAGTAACCGGTTTGGCTGTTGTCGAAGCAGCACGCTTCGCAACGGTTACTTTAGCGGTTGAAACAGTCGCATGCTTAGTGGCTTGTGGCGCTGCCTTAGCAGATACGACTTGCGCCGTTGATTTCGGCACTTGTTTCTTCACGACTGCTGCAGACTGATGCGTAGCTTGTGCAGAAGGTGTCACTTCCCGAGTTAATCCACGCCGACTAACCGTTGTAGATGCAGACGTCACTGATGACACACTACTTGGCACAATTTCTGTTGCTGCCGAGGATTGTGGTGAGGTGGCTGACGAAACTTCTGGCGTCGTGGCCGAACTAACGCTACCGGCTTTGTCCGTTACAGCACTGGCACTTTCACTTGATAGCGCTTGGCCAGCCGACGCCACACTACCTAGCGATTCAGTTGAACTGTTAGCCGACTGAGATAAGTGATCACTTGAGGCATCTGATTCCGCACTTGCCACACTCGTAGTATCAACTGATGATAACGACGTGGCTGGTATGTCAGCTGATGCCGATGCCGAGCTGGCACTAGTCGTTTCATCTTTTTGCAATACAACGACCTGGTCAGGTTGTGGGACTGGTTCATCAGCAACCACACCTAGTTCATCCCCATTGTCATCAGCTGACACAACAGCCCCACCAGTCATAACGCCAACAATTGCTAAAGTTGCAGCGACCCAAACTTTACCTGCTTTATACATCTTTTTGCGCATGTTCAACCTCCACTTAAAGCTTAATACTTCCTTAACTTATGCCAATAAGTGTAGTCGCTCACAAACCTAAAATCAAAAGTCCTGCTCAAAACAAAAACACAACTCAGCAAAGTGAGTTGTGTTTATCTGTCGTTATTAAATTGTGTGGTATGCCAAAGGCGCATCCCAAATATCGTGAACGCCAGTTGTCATACCTGGTTGTGGCGCATCAATCATCTTACCATTACCAATGTACATACCAACGTGGTACTCACCACCAACTGAACCCCAGAACAACAAGTCCCCTGGTTGCGCTTGTGACAATGGCTTTGGTTGTGAGCCATGTGCACGCAAGTATGCTGCCTGTTCGTAAGTTGTGCGACCCAAATCAGTCAAATGCGCGTGTTGACGCACCAATCGAATGAAACCTGAGCAGTCAACACCATATTGCGTTGCACCACCCCACATGTAAGGAATTCCCAACCAGTGGTTTGCTTCTTCAATCATTCGCGTGCCGGCATCACTATCACGCAGGAAGAACGTCCCATCATTACCAAAGTAATACGACTTACCATCAATGACACGTGTGCCTTCTACTGCACGACCAACGTTATCAACGTAGTACTTCATCCCCCAAGCAGTCTTCCACTTGTTTTGCTCGCGCACCCCATTTTCAAACCAGTAGTAGGTTCCCATATAGAAACGGAATCCCGTAAATTGTTGCCCGTTTTCGTACCACTTCCAGCCTTGGCCTGCATCCGTATAACCAGATGTCTTACCACGCAGGAAGAATGTGCCATTATCACCGAAATTGTAGGCCGTGCCATCAATAACGTAGTTGCCCTGTACTGCACGACCCTCATTGTCCGTGTAGTACTTCATGCCCCAAGCTTCACGCCAACCAGAATCCTGACGCACCCCATCGATGAACCAGTAATACGTACCCATGTAAAAACGGAATCCCGTATACTTTTGGCCATTTTCAAGCCAACGCCATCCTTCGTTTGTACTAACGTAACCCGTTTGGCCAGCTGCTGAAGCTGAGTGATCAGCTTCCATCCCCATCGCAAACGTGAAACTGGCAATAACTGACGCGATAAACGCCAATGCCTTTTTCCCTTTAAACAATGTCATATTTAACATTACCCCTGTCTTTGATGTTTTTAGAGTAACAACCCAATATGACATCTCTATTACAACGGGCTTCTTAATATTTTATTAATCTATTACAACGTGAAATAATGCACATCGTTTTCACGGTTTGTTCAAAAACGCATTGGCCAGCGCCGGTCTATGAATATTTTTCGAACAATTGGTACGCCAAGGGCCACATAAGCTATCACAATAACCGGTGCCGTGTTCAGCAACACCATCAATACCCACGCGATTGGTCGGCCGTACCACTGCACCCAGAGGCCCACTGTCGGCCCATAAACAATTTTACCAAGAATCAAAATAGCAAAGGCGTGCAGAAACAATACCACCGCCGAATTTTGGCCAACCCAGGCAATCCCATTACCCATTTGCCAAAGGCCACGTTCAATTAGCTGTGACACACCGGCCAGTGCAAAGATGCTGCCAAACGCCCCTAACAACATCTGCCAAATCGGCCCCGTGAATGTCCCCGATACGAGATAAAAAGTCCCTGCCTGGGAAGCCCAGTACCACACTGCCAAACCAGCAACAAACATCGTAACCATGCCATAGAAAGGCCACGGTTGCTTCATCCACCGTTGTGCCAGATAGCCCCCGAGTAAGAACAATTGACTCAAGAGCACCGCATTCAATGACCACGGTGCAACCGCTGGTGCTAACTGGCCCAGACCAAATAACACCAAGCTGATAATAACTAACGTGATTATTCGCCAACGGTCTGGTAGCTTGGCAACGAGCGCCTGAACACAACTAAAGACAATCGTCGCTAGGCCGAGTGCAACAAAGAACCACACCGCCCCCAGCGACATCATGCCTGCTGGCATCGTACTATTATTACCGCCCGCCCATAAGGCGCCAAGTAACGTACCCGTTAATGACCAACTTGCATGACCAAATTTTACCGCTGGCCATTCATAAGCTAAAATCAGCAACGCGAACACAATATACAACAGAATCAAGGTATTAAAATTGGTCTTGATGCGTTCGCCGAGTGGCTTAGGTCGATACAACAGACCACTAAAGAAAAAGAAAATCGGTAAATTACCTAAAAACAAAAAATTCTGTCCCGCTTGAAACGCCGGTTCCGAACCGGACACATGGCCAATAATCACCATTAACATTGCTAAACCACGTGCAATGTCGATCCATTTATATCTCATCATTTTCCCCATCAATTACAAAAAAGGACCGAACCATCTTGTTCAGTCCTTTTTAACGAGCCTTACTTCTTTGCAGAAGATTGAGCCTTCATTTGTGCCATCATTTGGTTCAAGCGCTTTTGTGAAGGCTTTTGTCCCATTGATGTCATCATTGACTTCATCATCTCTTCTGAGATAGGTGGGTTGTTCTTCAAGTACGTTTGCATTGAGCGACGTGCCAAGAAGAATCCAGCAACTGCACCCAACACAGCAGCAAGGATGACAATCAAAATCCAGATACTAGTATTCATCATATTACTCCATCATTATAATTCATATATTATTGTAGCGAACATTCGCCGTTTTGACTAGGTCATCCCGCGTTTCTTCGCGAAAACTTCATTAGTTGTCACGCAAGCCCTTTTCGCGTTGGATATCCTTCACCTTATCTGGCGTCACTTCATTACCGTCATCATCAAACACTTGGAGCATTTCAACTTGTGAACGGAATGCAGCACGGAAGTTTTCAAGGAATTCAGCCCGTAAATCCGCACGTTCTGCAATTTCGTCGTCCGTCAAACCTTCTGGCGTCTTTGCCTTGGCTGCTAATTCATTAATACGTGTGCGCACGGCCAACATGCGATCTGTTTCTGCCATATCAGTCACCACCTCATTTTTTATCGTTACTCTATTCTACCATGAAACAATGTCCAACATTCACAACTCACCGAATTACTGTAAAATAGAAGCAGATATTTTACGAGGAGGATAACATGACACAACCTGAGAGCAAGCAACTCGCAATTTTGCGGTTTGTCTACGAAAAGCAACTTGAAAAAGGTTATCCACCTACTGTCCGCGAAATCGGTGAAGGCGTTGGCTTATCATCTTCATCAACTGTCCATGGACATTTGAACCGATTGCAGAAAAAAGGGTTGTTACACAAGGATCCAGATAAGCCACGTGCACTAGAAGTCACCCCCGCTGGTATTGAAGCCCTCGGTGTCACCACTCGTAGCCAAAACATGATGCCCGTATTAGATGAGCACGAAGCCATTCCAGCCAGCAACGAAGATAGCGACTATATTGTTGATTACTTCCCCGTGCCCGAAAACCTCGTCCGCTTTGACGGTGATTTGTTCATGCTGCGCCTTCGTGGCAATGCCATGTTAAACATCGGCATGCTCGACGGTGACTTTGTCATTGTCCGCCGGCAAAACGATGCCGACAACGGTGATATTGTGGTGGCCCGTGATGAAACTGGGCAAACCCATATTAAACGACTTTTTCGCGAGGCCGATGCCTATCGACTCCAACCGGAGAATGATAATATGACGCCCATTATCGTCCGCGACCTAACCATCCTTGGCAAAGTCGTCGGCTTGTACCGGGATGCCATTTATTAATACGCTCCTAAAAACAAAAACGTTCGACACGCAAATTGCGGTCGAACGTTTTTTTTACTTCACTGCCAAGAACTGTTTACCAAGATAGTTCTTTCCGGCACTGAGGTCATATTGCACATATTTCAAGTCAGTTAACAACGCTTGTTGCTTCTTTGTTAGTTGTTTTTCCTTAATCGTCTTGCCTTGCTCATCTACAAACGTATTACGTGTGTAATTGGCAAAAGCTGGCATCTGCTTAGTTATCGCCGTCTGCAAAGCAAAGTATGGTGAAACCTTGGTGTTCGTTGCCTCGAATGTCAACGCTGGAAAATCGCTTGGCGACGCGACTGCTCGTGTTGCCGCCGGTGTCTTCCCAGCCAATTTTTTAGCCGCTGGATTCTGATAAACGAAGTAATCCGTCTCGTGAGCAACCTTGGCAGCCGCTTGCGCATCCACGAATGTAAAGACACCCGGCCAGTGATCACCATACAGAACCATCGTAATTGGTCGTTCAGACGCATCTAACTGCTTAATCAATTTGCCTAAGGCCACATCACTACGATGAACCCCTTCTAAATAGCTCTCAATTTGCTTTTTCGTGCTTTTTGAGACCGCTGGCGTTTTTACCTTATAGTGATTATTAGGATACTCACCCGCTGTATAAGGCATGTGATTTTGCATCGTCATGAGTTGCAAGAACTGCGACTGGTTTGACTTCGCCTTGTCAATTTTAGAGGTCAAAAAACGATAGGCATTCGCATCAGTTGGATAATCACCATCCTTTGCAGCACCTTGATACTTCTCAGGATATGGCGTTTGCGTGTTGTCCGTCGTGTAGAAACCATCGATACCCATTTTTTTATACGCATTCGTACGGTTATACAAACTACCAACAAAGGGGTGCAAGACATCTTTTTGCTGGAAAACGTTAGTAACGTTTGGCACCGCCTTAGCGAATGGTACAACTTGCACATAAGGCACCGACATTTCGGGGGCATACGTTGCCAATGGCATTCCCGTCAACGTCATATACTCAATGTTGGCTGTACCACCACCGTAACCCGAGGACAACATTTTACCCGAGAACGTTGCCGTTGCCTTCACCTTGTCCATATTCTTTGACACGTTTTTGCCACTATACGTCAACGACGGTACATCGTTGGGATTTGCCAATGATTCACTTAACACATAAATGACCGTTTGACCGGCCAAATTAGCTTGCCGGTTTTTATTCAATTCGGTGGCATAAGCAGCGTACTTCTTTTGAATTTCCGCCATCTTGGTCTTTGAATAACCGGCTGGTTCACGCATGATAACCGTCGAGACATTCGAAACAAAAGTCATCAGCGGTCCATTCCATAGCGCGTCATCCCCTGAACTGTAGACAACTCGTTCATAATTAAACCGCTGTAGCCATTCTTGATTTTCATCTGCAGTAGAGACAAATGGAATGGCAAGCACCCCACCGGCTACTAACACAACAACGATTCGTGACCATGTTTGTTGAAACAAGGTTGCCATGACGCCTTGCGCAAAGTGCCCGGCTCGCCGTCGACGTAACCAAAACTCAAGCCAAATGGCGCCAACTAGTAAAATCAACACGGCAACAACGGCGCCAATCAATAAGCCACGATCAACCATCCCTGACAAACCACCAGCCGCGCCCGCCTCAGACATATCACTGAACATAATTGGTTCGTTACGGGCCTTAACTTTCATAAACTCAGCCACAAACGCAACAATGGCAATAATGCCATACAAAGCAACGCTAAGAAACAAACGATTTAACAACGCCATGATGAAACTATAAAGCAAGAACGTTTCAAATACCGAAAACCAAGCTTGCGGTTTCCACATAAAATTCCATGTATAACTGAGCGCCGTACCGAGGTCAGTTGTTTGATTGTAACGGCCCCATTCTTGGAAGTACATCGCAAATTGCAACATAAATGTCGTTAAGATGCTTAGCACCAGGCCAATCAAAATTAGGCGCATAAAATTATTTAGCGCTATTGGCTGGATCATCCGTTTCAACGGAACCCAACCCTTTCTTTTATTCGTCATATACTATCTCACGATCACTATTTCTCTCTATCACTAATGAATAAGTATACCGTATTAAAACGACGGATTTTTAACAAATAGTTAACAGGTAAAACAAAAAGCAGACCATCCAGTCTGCTTTAAGATTAGTCTTCAAAATAGATTTGTCGGGCCCAATTAATTCGTCGGGCGCCCCACGTTAGTAATCCCATCACGATTAATGTCACGACAATGTTTATCAAAACATTTAGGGTATGGTCAGTAGTAATCAAACTAATGTACCCACCCATTTTGAACAGGCTCATTAAGATCGTCAAAATACTAATTTTTAAGATGACTGCATCCCCTAATTTCGCAAACCATGTCGCAAATGCGGGTGTCCATTGAATCAACCGTTGCGCAAGATACACAATTGTTAAACTACCCAAAACAGACCCAAGTGATGTAAACACCCAGTGCGGTGCGGCTGCCATAATCACATCAAATGGTCCCGAGGTTGACACACCTGTCCAAACCAAGACACCCGCAGCCGCTGTGGCGTGCCCAACTTGCCAGTCACCTGCAACTCGGAGTTGCTTACCAAGCATCATCAACGGTTGCATCACTAATGCCCCTTCAATCGACCAAGGCATCTGAAACTGTGAACTCAGGTAATATCCTAACCAGGCTAGCAAAATTGTCACCACCCATTGGTACGCCACGCGACCTGGTAGATATTGCACTACCTTAAACACGATTGTGGCCACAAACAAAGCCAAAGCAATCCAAATCATACCCGTGCCAAGGACTTGCCAATCCCCAACATGCGCAGTTGGCCAGCCATTGCCGTACAAAAATGTTGTTACGCCGTCGCGCATTGCAACGAATCGATACTGCATCCAATAAGTCCAATTAAATTTAATAATGACTTTACTGCCTAAAATAATAATGGCCGCTGTAACGGCGAACGGCACAACATAATGTTTAATGCCCTTAAGTAACACTTCTCGCCACCGCAACCCCGTCGCCCAGTAGCCAGCCACCATAAATAAAACTGGTACATTCACGATTGTTAACCACTGATAAAGTGGCTTTGCGGTTGCTTGATCAATCAGCTGTGCAACCACAATCATAATGATTGCAAACGCTGTTATCAATCGCGTTAGTTTTTGTTCTTTGGTCATAAAACTCCTCCAACTACAACAAAGGAGAAGCACAAAAGGCTTCTCCAGTTATGTTAGTAATTCATCAATGCCAAGATGTCATATCCTTCAAGACGATCACGTCCGTGAAGGGCATCAAGTTCAATCAAGAAGGCCAAGCCAACGACTTCACCGCCCAAAGCTTCAACCAACTTAATTGTTGCGGCAATCGTACCACCAGTTGCCAACAAATCATCAGTGATAAGTACCTTATCACCTGGCTTAATGGCATCCTTGTGCAATTCCAAAGCTGCCTCACCGTATTCAAGCTTGTAGCTTTCCTTAACGGTTTCGCGAGGTAACTTACCTGGCTTGCGTGCTGGTACCAAACCGATACCCATTTCGTGGGCAACCGGTGCACCGACTAAGAATCCACGTGACTCGGGGCCAACAATAACGTTTACCCCACGTGCTTGTGCGAATTCAGTAATTTGATGCGTTGCTTCTGCGTAAGCCGCCCCATCCGCCAACAAAGGCGTGATGTCACGGAATGTAATTCCTTCTTCTGGGAAGTTCGGAATTGAGGCAACATAATCATGCAAATCCAACATCTGCTTAGCTCTCCTGCTTACTTAAGTTCGTCAACAATGTTTCGAGTTCACTTGTCGAACTGTAAATCAACTGTTGTTCTAGTTCTCGCTGTGCCACGAAACGCTGATATGACGGCATTTCTTCCAAGACCACTTGTTGTGGCGCAGGCACGGCATTTAAGACGCCATCAATAATTGTAACAAATTTTGCGTCTGAAAACACCTGCAATATTAAGGTTAACATATTTCTATCGATTTGTAAGTGCGAAACGATTGCATCATACTGCGTTCGCAACGACACATCCGAAAACGATCGGGCAAATTTGTAAACCTTTGCGAAATCCGCCTTCGATGGCATCTTTTGTAAATACTTTGGTGACTTCGTGTAGAATATTGGGGCCAATCGACCAGCCGGCACGAATTTTAGCAAATCCGCTAACTGACTTAACTCGTCTGGCATATCAACAAAGGCCATCGTGCCAACACTCGTTCGATTAAAAGCATCCTCCCAGTAAATCGCTTCACCGGGTGCCTGAATCGTCGGACCTAACTGGTCATAGTGTTTTTTATTAAAGAAAATATAACTAGCCGGTTCCGCTAATGTTTGCCGGGTTAAGCGGGTTGTTCGCCAATCCAGCAGTGATGACCCCGCCGCCTCAATATCCGTTAGCATCATTTGATAGGTAACGTCACCACGGAAACGGTTCTCACTCATCGTCCCTACAATTTTGATCGATTCAAAACGCCCTGCTAAATCTTCAGCAAGTGATCCACGACCAAACGCAATCACCGGCAACGAGCCCATTTGCGTACTTGCCGTGAAACGGAGGTGTTTGCCTTCACTCATGGTTTTAACGTTTTGTACGCCGTTCAATGTCACAGCAAACAATGGCTCTGGATTACCTTCACCAAACGGTGCTAAGACTTGTAGCTGCTCATAATTCTGCGCATTAAACTCTTTAGCCGTTACTTCGGCCGCAATGCGAATTTCTGGTAAACCAGCTTCCGCAAGGCCCTGCGCATCCGCTTCAGTCCGTAAAACGTCGCGAACGGCTTGTAAGTTGGCTGTTGGAATTGTCATTCCCGCAGCACTGGCGTGACCACCAAATGCGGTTAACAAATCTCGGTGACCATCAAGACCGGCAAATAAATCAAATGCCGGTACAGAACGGCCCGAACCCTTCATCTGGCCATCTTCGTCATTGAGCACGATTGCTGGCTTGCCTGTAGCCTCGACTACCTTACTGGCCACAATACCAAGAACACCTTCATGCCAGCCTTGACCAGCGATAACCAACACCGGGTCACCCGTCAAAGTTTGTGCCTGTGCTAACGCTTCATCAGAAATTGTTGCCACCAATTCCTGACGTTCACGATTCAAGGTTTCAATTTGACCAGCCAACGCACTTGCTTCTTCTGGATCATCGGCTAACAACAGCCGGACGCCATCCGTTGCATCAGCTAAACGGCCGAGCGCATTTAAACGTGGTCCGATGGTGAAGCCAATCGTCATTGAATCAATGTCGGCTTGATTAGTGCCGGCAGTTTGCAGCAAAGCTGCTAACCCAGGGCGTGGATCTTCCTTGAGATTAGCCAAGCCCATCGCAACAATGGCCCGGTTTTCGTCAACCAGTTCCATGACGTCAGCGACCGCCCCTAAAGCGGCCAGATCCATCACTTCATCAGCTGGCTCTTCCAACAAAGCCGAGGCAACTTTAAAAGCCACGCCGGCTCCAGATAAGCCACCAAATGGATATGCCCCATCTGGGTGACGTGGGTGAACCACCGCAACCGCCTCTGGTAACTCGGCAGGCATCTCGTGGTGATCAGTCACAATGACATCGACCCCATTATTCATTAACCAAGCAACTTCATCCCGTCCAGACACACCATTATCGACTGTAATCAATAATTGCATGCCTTCTCCAGCTAGACGTTGGTACTGCGCTAAATTGGGTCCATATCCATCTTTGAAACGATTAGGCACATAATAACTAACATCAGCGCCCATCAACTCTAAGGCCCATGTCATGATGGCGGTACTGGTAATGCCGTCCACATCATAATCGCCGTACACGACAATCTTTTCGCCATTATCAATGGCGGCCATGATACGTGTAATCGCGACATCCATATCATGTAATAAGAACGGGTCATACAAACCCTCAACACCCGGACGCAAAAACGCATTAGCCGTTTCAACGGTATCATAGCCACGATTAACTAAAATTTTGGCAACCAATTCTGAAACACCAAAGGTCTCAGCGATTTCATTGGCTGCCGCCTCGTTTGCAACGGCCGGGAAATCCCATTGATAGTGTGGTGAAATCATCTGTTTGCCTCCTTACTTACTGTTCGTCTTCATCTACCGGTGTCAATTTAATTGGCTTGCTATTGCTTTGCTCACCAAACGGCACCTCGAATACATCAAAATCATTCACAACGCGAGTGTTTTCAAAAATCGTCCGCGCTTGATAAGCGAGTTCATTCGCTGACTTACCGGCATAACGCGCTGAAATATGCGTTAGCAATAAGCGACCCACCCCGGCTTTTTTAGCGACTTCAGCCGCCTGAATACTCGTTGAGTGGTAGTGATTACGTGCTTGTTTGCCTTCACCTTTACCATAGGTCGACTCGTGCACTAGGACATCAGCCCCCGTCGCAAGCTCACCGGCATTTGGTGTCTTACGCGTGTCACCTAGAATAACAACTGTGCGGCCTTTTTTAGCAGGGCCAATGACATCGGCACTCTTAATTTCGCGGCCATCAGGCAATGTAATATCGTTACCACGCTTCAATTGTCCGTATAGGGGACCTTCTGGCACTTGCATCGCCCTTAAGCGTTCAACCAAAAGTTCACCGGCGTGGTCGTGTTCGACAACACGGTAACCGAATGACAAAATTTTATGATCCAACGGCAAAGCTGTCACCGTAAATTTGTCAGTCTGCAGCACCTCACCGCCTTCGTTTGGCAGTTCGACAAACTTCAATGGATACGTTAAATGCGTTTGTGCCACGCGGAGACTTGTTTCCACGAATTGCTTAATCCCATGGGGACCATAAATCACCAATTCTTCTTCGCCACCCTGAAATGAGCGGGAAGACAACAAGCCTGGTAGTCCATAAATATGATCACCGTGCAAGTGGGTGACAAAAATCTTATCCACCTTACGTGGACGAATCGTTGATTGTAGCATTTGAATTTGCGTGCCCTCACCGGCATCAAACAACCAAACGGAATTAATTTCTTCTAGCAAGCGAAGCGCGATGCTCGTTACATTACGAAAACGAGCTGGCACACCTGCACCAGTTCCTAGAAACTCGATTTGCATGATATTAGGAACTCCTTTTATCTATCTCTCAAACAAAAAACCGCCATAATGACGGTTTAAACTAACTATTAGTCTATCATTTTTTGACGCATATTTATAGACCCACGCATTAAATCAGAAGGTGACCCGAAGCTTTGCAGATGGCCCGACCAAGATATTGCCATGACGGTCCTTGACTGTTGCAAATTGCAACTCAATATCGTTTGTCGCACCCTTCGGAATGAAAACCGTCACGGTTGCATCAGTGTATCCCCCGGCTGGAATGCCGGCCACGCTCAACTTAGGGTCATTGACCAAACCGTTTAATTCAGACATTGTTGGCTTACCCTTAAAGCCAATTGTTGTCACACCCGGTGTCACACCGAATGTCGTACTATCATTCGTAATCCGATAGGCAATGACCAATGTTTCATACCCATTGGCTAATTTAGGTGTATTCAGAACCCGTCGCGCATTTTGCAGGGCTTTTGTCGAGCGCGCAGTATTTTTGTAGCGGGCAATTCGAGTAACCTGATAAATAAAATTACGATTTTGCAACGTTGCATTCACAGCGTTGTCTCCAACCAACTTTTCTGCAACCCCACTACTCGTGAGCCGATACTGACCGACTTGCGTCAAACGACCATTTGCAACGAACTCCTTCGACTTCAAATCACTGGCAGTTGGCGTACCGGCCGATTTCTTTTTTCCTGTTGGCAAATCATGATTACTAGGTGTGTTCGCTTGTTCAGCAAACGTATGCGCTGGTTTTGTCACATTGCTGGTGTGATAAAAAAATATCACCACGCTCGCAAATACCAGTAACAAAATTGCGGTAATCAACCACCCTAAGCGTTTTTGCATTCTCATTTCTCCATCATCCAAGAACCAGGGCGTCGTCGACAATCCGGTATCCATACACCGGATGTAGCGTGAAATCATCATCACGCACCACTATCTGCAATGAATCAGGAGTCTGCATAATCACCTCCGCCAATTCTGCTTGATAGGCCACGTCCGTTGTCATGACTAGCAAATCACCATCACGCCCAAGTAAGCGAACTGGTTGCACCTGGTCATCTAGTCGCACCGCCAACAAACGATTCGTTGGCATGCCAGATGTCGCTGCTTTAAAATCTGCTAATAGCATGTCTTGCTCTCCATTGGTAATTTCTTACCGTTAATCTTACCACACAAAAAAGGTGACTAACCTTAAGATTAGCCACCTGATTAATGGTCGGTTTAACCGAAGAAGCCCTTCTTGTGCTCACCAGTCATTGCTGCTTGGAATGCCTCAAGCGCCTTCTTTTGGTCCTTATTCAACTTCTTAGGCACATCAACGTAAATCGTAACGATGTGATCACCTTGGCCACCGCGCATAAATGGCGCTCCTTGGCCACGAAGACGGAAGTTTGCTTCAGTTGGCGTACCGGCGGGCACCTTCAACTTCTTCAAACCATTAACCGTCTTCACTTCAATTTCGCCACCCAAGACAGCTGTTGCATAATCGATTGGCACACGTGAATAAATCGTGCCGCCATCACGTTCAAAGCCATCCTTTGACGCTTCAACGCGGAAGACCACAAACAAATCACCGTATGGGCCCCCGTTGTAACCGGCTTCACCTTGCCCAGACAAACGCATTTGCTGACCGTTCTCGACACCTGCAGGCACCGTAACTTTCAACTCCTTGCTTTCTTGACCACCATTATCCGTTGAACGCGTGTATGAAATTGTTGTTTCTTTACCAAACACAGCTTCTTCAAACGTCAAGTTCATGCGGTATTGCAAGTCTTGTCCCTTACGTGGACGGTTTGGATCTTGGAAACCGCCACCAAACATTTGACTGAAAATATCACCCAAATCAGAGAAGTCACCGTATTGGCCACCACCGAAGCCACCAAAGCCACCTTGACCACCAAAGCCACCGGCTTGACCGTCAGTTGCCCCGTATTGATCGTACATGGCACGTTTTTGCTCGTCACCAAGGGTCTCGTATGCTTCTTGCACATCCTTGTACTTTTGTTCAGCCCCGTCTTCATGGTTCAAATCAGGGTGGTACTTCTTTGATAGCTTGCGGTAAGCCTTCTTAATCTCATCTTGTGAGGCGTTCTTATCCACGCCCAAACGTTCGTATAGCTCCGTGTTATTCATGAGGCCAACCTCCATCATTATCTCAATATGTATCACAAAGCGAGGCTCGCACCTCGCTTTGTGTCTAATCTGTAACTGGTAGGAAAATGCACAGACTAGGAATTTAATTTTTTAAATTACTTCTTATCGTCAGAAACGTCTTCGAAGTCACCATCGACCGTGTTGTCATCACTTGATGAAGCACCGTCAGCAGCTTGGGCACCTTGCTCAGGAGCAGCTTGTTGATACAACTTAACAGCCAATTCCTGTGCAACCTTTTCCAAAGCTTCCTTCTTCGTCTTCATGTCGTCCAAGTTGTCGGCTTCCTTAGCAGTCTTCAACTCAGCAACCGCATCTTCAACTGGCTTCTTGTCCGTATCAGGCAACTTGTCGCCAACCTCTTCCAATGTCTTTTCTGATTGGAAGATCAATTGGTCAACATCGTTACGCAAGTCAACTTCTTCCTTGCGCTTCTTGTCAGCCTCTTCGTTAGCCTTCGCGTCATTCATCATACGCTCAATTTCTTCGTCTGACAATGAACCAGAGCTTTGGATGGTAATCTTTTGCTCCTTGTTCGTTCCCAAATCCTTAGCAGAAACAGAAACGATACCGTTACGGTCGATGTCAAACTTAACTTCGATTTGTGGTACACCACGTGGTGCAGCAGGAATATCAGTCAATTGGAAGCGACCCAACGTCTTGTTATCGGCAGCCATTGAACGCTCACCTTGCAAAACGTGGATATCAACAGCTGGTTGGTTATCAGCGGCCGTTGAGAACACTTGTGACTTTGACGTAGGAATCGTCGTGTTGCGGTCGATCAACTTCGTGAACACACCACCCATCGTTTCGATACCCAATGACAATGGCGTCACATCAAGCAAAACAACGTCCTTAACGTCACCAGTAATCACACCACCTTGCACAGCGGCACCCAAAGCAACCGCTTCGTCAGGGTTAATTGAGTGATCAGGCTCCTTGCCAGTCAAAGCCTTAACAGACTCTTGCACAGCAGGAATACGCGTTGAACCACCGTTCAAGATAACCTTGTCGATGTCGTTGATTGACAAACCAGCATCCTTCAAAGCTTGACGAACAGGCTCTTCCGCACGCTTTACCAAGTCAGCCGTCAATTGGTTGAATTGGGCACGCGTCAAAGTCGTTTGCAAGTGCAATGGACCAGCTTCGGTTGCCGTAATAAATGGCAAATCAATTTGCGCTTCAGTTGCTGATGACAACGTCTTCTTTGCCGTCTCTGCAGCATCCTTCAAACGTTGCAAGGCCAACTTGTCAGCCTTCAAATCAACCCCATTTTCAGCCTTGAAGTTATCGGCCAACCAGTCAATAACCTTTTGGTCAAAGTCGTCACCACCAAGGTGTGTGTCACCATTTGTTGACAAAACTTCGAAAACACCATCACCCAACTCAAGGATAGAAACGTCAAACGTTCCACCACCCAAGTCATAAACAAGGACCTTTTCGTCGTTCTCCAACTTGTCCAAACCGTATGCCAAAGCAGCGGCCGTTGGCTCGTTGATGATACGCTCAACTTCCAAGCCGGCAATCTTACCAGCATCCTTAGTTGCTTGACGTTGCGCATCGTTAAAGTAAGCAGGTACCGTGATAACAGCCTTATCAACCGTCTCACCAAGGTAATCTTCAGCGTACTTCTTGATGTATTGCAAGATAATGGCTGAAATTTCTTGTGGCGTGTAGTCCTTGCCATCAACCGTTACCTTGTAACCAGCTTCACCCATGTGTGACTTGATTGACAAAATCGTGTCAGGGTTTGTGATAGCTTGACGCTTAGCAGTATCACCGACTTGCGTCTCGCCGTTCTTAAATGAAACAGCTGATGGCGTCGTACGACCACCGTTTGGGTTAGTGATAACCTTTGGTTGGCCACCTTCCAAAACGGCAACAGCTGAATTTGTTGTTCCCAAATCAATTCCAATGATCTTTGACATAATGTTTTTACCTCTTATTGATCAATTTTTATTTTTAATAGTAAGTGAATAGTTGTTTAGTTATAAACAGCTACCATCGCTGGACGAATCACACGGTCCGCCAAGACATAACCCTTTTGAAGAACCTGGGCAATCGTATCTGCCGGGTGATCCTCATCAGCCGGTACAGATTGGATTGCTTGGTGGAAGTTAGGATCAAATGGTTCACCTTCGGCCCCAACGGCCTTGATGTCATTATCTTCCAAGGCAGATGCCAATGTCTTATAGACCATTTCGACACCCGTCTTAATTTGCTTAGCCGCATCGTCGTCAGCTTCTACTTGCAACGCACGTTCCAAGTTATCCAAAGCAGGCAAAACTGACTTTGCCAACTTTTGGCTCGCGTACTTAACTGCTTGTGCTTGTTCCTTTGCAAAACGTGTTTGCATGTTTTGCATCTCGGCGTGGGCACGCAAGTACTTATCTTCCGCTTCTGCAACCTTAGCTTCCATCGCAACCATTGGGTCGATTTCGACCGCTTCGGTTGTTTCGGTGTCAACATCCGGTGTCTCAACCGTTTCTTCAACTTCTTCTTCAGGAGTCTGCTTATCTTCTGCCATGCTAACACCTCTTTTCTATCGGTAATATTCTAATAATTGTTGTGATAACGCGGTACGATATACATCAACTAATTCGACCATATCGGCGTACATCATCGATGTTGGACCTAGAATGGCAACTGCCCCTACACCATGTTGCGGTACACGATAGGTTGCTGATACCAAACTGTAAGGTGACAACAGGCTGTTCCCATTCTCATCCCCAATTTGTACCATCACACCATCATTCGCGTTGCCAACGACGTGACGCATGGCGGTCGGTGCATCCAGTAATTGATACAGTTGCTTAACTTCTTGCAAATTGGTATCAACCGTAAAGTCCATCAAATTCAAACGACCACCAACGAAAACCTTATCACGGATGGAGCGTGCCAACACATCACCAAACAGTTGCAAAAAAGCAACCGGCGTTCGAATTGTTCGCTCCATTTTCAATGGTAAATCGCCAGAAAGTGTTCGTAGCACATCAACAATTGGTTGGTTAACCAATGTTTGATTAATGTAACGCACCATGTCATCTAAGCCATGTACATCCATTCCCTCGGGTAGTCTAAAACTCTGACTCGTTACCTGTCCATCGTTCGTCACGATAATCGCCATAATTTGCTGGCCATCGACAGGCACCAACCGGAATCCCGACAATCGCGTGTCAACTGATTCCGGCTTCAATGCAATCACCGTGTAACCTGTTAGGTTTGCCATCTCAGTAACCATTTGTTGCACCAGATCATCAATTTGTTGGAAGTTACGGCTAAATACCCGTTCCAACGATTGGTGCACAGCTTCTGACAACTGACGCCGTCGCATTAACTTATCGACATAATAGCGATAACCCCGTTGCGATGGCACCCGGCCAGAAGATGTATGTTCTTTTTGTAGCAATCCCTGCTCTTCCAACGAAGCCATTTCATTTCGGACAGTAGCCGAACTAACTGCCAACCCCAATTGTTCAAGCAAAGACTTTGATCCAACAGCTTTACCGGTTTTTGCGTAATCTTGAATTATCGCGGCTAGAATTAACCGCTGCCGTTCTGTTAACATACGCTATACCTCTCTTAGCACTCTCTATCACTTCGTGCTAACACATATTATAATACACACCATGCAAACACTTGTCAACACCTTTAGCACTTTTAATTAAAGAGTGCTAAAACGCTCACGTACGCATCAAATACGACCTAGCAAAAAGGACTGAGCCATCAAATGACTCAGTCCTTTTAACTGTTTATATTTATTAGTACCAACCAATTGCTTGAATGTGATTCCAAGCACCTTGTGGGTTACCGTAACGATTAGCAATGTATGCCAAACCAACCTTAGCTTGCCCTTCGACTGACATGTCGTAGATTCCAGTCGTTTGGAACAAGCCCACGTATTGACCATTGCGTGCATTTACATTCCAACCTGATTCGTAGTTAATCAACAAATCAAGGTAGTATTGTTGCGTTGAATCCCAACCGTGCCAAGCTTGTGCAAAGCCCATCATTTGATCCTTAACAGAGCCAGATGAAAGCTTGGTTACAACACCGTTTGCATCAGCTGAATAGTTTGCCCCATTAGCCGTGAACTTCGTGTTCTTACGCAAGAAGAACGTCCCATCATTACCGAAGAAGTATTGCTTGCCACCAATTGTTTGCAAACCTTGCACAGCACGACCAACGTTATCAACGTAATACGTCATGCCCCAGGCATTCTCCCATGAATTTTGGATACGAGCCCCGTTTTGGAACCAGTAATATGTGCCCATGTAGAATTGGAAACCTGTGTAACGGTAACCGTTTTGCATCCACAACCAACCTGATGGTGTTGCGACGTAACCATTGGCCTTGCCACGTGAGAAGAACGTGCCATTGTTACCAAAATCGTAGTTAACGCCGTTAATTTCGTTAACACCTTGCACAGCGCGTCCGTCAGCCCCAACGTAGTAGCTCATGCCCCAAGCACTCTCCCATGAGTTTTCTTGACGCACGCCATCTTGGAACCAGTAGTAAGCACCCATGTAGAAGCGGAAACCTGTGTAGCGTTGGCCATTCTCAAACCAGTACCAACCAGTACCGTCATTCAAGTATCCTGAACCTTGCACTGTTGCAGCACTAGCTGTCGTCTCAAATTGTGTTGTGTTTGCGATTGCCAAACCGGCCATCGCTGCAGTTGTTGCCAATACTAATTTCGCTTTATTACTAATCATATCCGAATTTAAACCCCATTCTTATCAACAGACTGTTCTGTATTCACGACGCATATCTGCGTCGGACTCGTTTTTACTAATTCGACTTTACTTAGTGTATCGAGTTATAGTGACAGCCGGTTAAAGTGAAAGTTTCAAATCCGCGCCTTTTATTACTTGTATGTTACAAACCAAACGACCATTACAGAATTCCGGATTTTTTGCAGGTGTTTTGTGACGATGCCTGGATATTTTTGCGAGAATATCAGTTCCGATTCTCACAGGCCTAAATTGTTTATTTTGCAAACGGATGCAAAATCACTTTACCATGAATGAACTCACCCAAATAAATATCTTCCACATCACCCTTCGTTTGCTTAGCAACTTCTTCGCGTAACCAGTCGATGTCTTTATCCAAAACTTCTAATAGATCGTAATTGGCTTGACCATCCTGGATAAGTGGATACTTAATCGTTTCCTCGCCATATTTGATAATCGTCAGTTGGCCATTTTGCTCTAGAATTGCTCGACGTACTACCTGAACCTCATCAACGCCAGCAGCGCGTAGCTTAAACATCAACTCACTAGCCGACAGACCGACCCGCATCGTTGTGGCCACATCAACCTCACCGTTCTTTATTACCGTGACTGGCGCCCCATCGATCACCCGCTTGACCCAGTAATTGTGTTCTTTCAAGAACTTAAGGAGCAAGACTAAAAATGTCCAAACAATCAGGACTAAGACAAATTGCAGTGCCGTAATATCTGAATTATAAATAACACCACCAATAATCCCACCCAAAACATAATTTTGAACTTGGTCCATCGCTGAAATTGGCGCCAAGTTACCCTTACCTAAAATATTAATTTGGATAATCAAACCGATAATCCCGATTGCCAATTTCAAAGCAATCGTTGTATAACTTGTGTCCATCACTTCACCTCAACTACTGTATGCTCGTCTAATAAGTTCGTCTTTTCCAGGGTATAGTTCGATTGATCAGCACTTAAATTCACCCGATAGAACGTTTTCCCGGCTTTAACAATTAAGTTATTGTTCAAATTGACACTGTTTACAGCCACTTGTGCTGGCTTCACGTCCCGATTATGTGCCACGTGCTTTAATAACTTAACAACCTGTGCTTTTTGAGCCGACTGGCTCTTCACTTGGTTCATATCCTGATACTGCAGTCCAATGACAAACGCTACCAATAGTAACATCATCACACTCAAATCCCGGTACTTCGACTTTAAATTATTGCGAAAATACAGCACCGCAAAAATTGCAAAAATAATTACTAATACCGCAATAACCACCGTCGTTGCCGTTTCCAACCACGAATGGCGCTGCGTCAAGTAATCAATTGTATAAAATGTCATGCCATCCTCCTATTCTTCTGTCATGTTACGCAAATTTTTGGCGGTATACAACCTGATTACCCAAAAAATCCGCCAGGTAAACTACCCAGCGGATTTTGCAATTCAAAATAGATTTAATTAACGTAGGAAGAAAGTGTGGTTCGTACCAAAGTTGTACGTCTTACCATCAATCTTAACCTTGTTACCTTCAACAGAGCGACCATCGTTACCGACATAATACTTCAAGCCCCATTCTGAAACCCATTGATTATGTTGGCGCACACCGTTAATGAAGTAGTAGTAGGCACCCATGTACATACGGAAACCTGTGTAGCGCTTACCGTTTTCAATCCACAACCAACCATCTGGCGTTGACACATAACCACTTGCCTTACCACGCAAGAAGAATGTGCCATCGTGGCTGAAGTTATAGTACGTCCCGTCGACATTATAGCCGTCGCCTTGAACGGCACGACCTTCGCTGTCAACATAGTACTTCAAGTTCCAGGCTGTACGCCATTGGTTATTGATACGTGCACCCTTTTCGAACCAGTAGTATGTGCCCATGTAGAAGCGGAAGCCAGTGAAGACTTCACCGTTTTCATACCACAACCAACCATTGCCAGCATCTTGGTAACCTGAAAGCTTTCCACGTAGGAAGAACGTACCGTTGTTCCCAAAGTCATACGCGATACCGTCGATTAAGTGGTAGCCTTGGACTGAACGACCATCTGAGCCAACGTAGTACTTGTTACCCCATTGGCTGACCCACTTGTTTTCTTGGCGCACGCCATTAATGAAGTAGTAGTAAGCGCCGTAGTATGAACGGAAGCCCGTGTATGGCTTACCATTTTCAAACCAGCGCCAGCCTTGATCCGTGTTCAAGTAACCAGACTGCGTAAAGTTACGGGCATAGTAGGTCTTGTTTGACCCAAAGTCGTACCACTTACCGTTGACCAACTTAATGCCCTCTTGCGTCGTACCATCGGTTGCGACGTAGTAGGTCTTACCACCAGCCGTTGCCAATTGGTTCTTACCCTTCAACAAACCATTGTTGCTTGGGTTAAAGAAGTATCCTTTGCCGTTAATGTTCTTAAAGCCACTGGCAAGCATACTGTTTGTCGCATACTCACGGTTACCTGACTCATCCGTTTGCCAACCGTTACTAATGAAATTCGTCTTTGAATCGTGTTCATTTTCAGCAAGGTTGCTGTTATCAGCCGTAGATACTTCAATCATCCATTGGGCCATCAAATCAGCCATCTTGGCATACGTATCTTGTGTTGGGTGAACTTCATGATCCCCCAACGTTTGTTGTCGGTTCGCATCCGTAACAACCTGATAGCCTGCTTGACGCCAGTCTAACACTGGAATGCCAAAACTTGTATAAACTTGCTTCAAAGCATCAGCCAACTGATTAAACGTGTAACCTGCTTGACCCTTAACATTCAAGTTATTCCCACCCATGTATGATGGAATTGGCAAAACACCATAAATCACCAACTTGGGATTAGCGGCGCGCATTGTTCGAATGTTCTTTTGCAAACGTTGTTGGACGTAACCAAGATTATTGTCGCTATAGTTTAAATCATTGACCCCACTTTCCAAGACCAATGATTCAGCGTTCTTGAACTGCGGATCAGCCGTGACACGCTTCAAGTTATTGGTTAGGTCGTAAGTCTTATCACCAGGTCCGTTTTGGTTACCTGAAATTTGTGAGCCACTTGATGCGTAACCCGCATGCATTGACTCCGGCTTGATGATGTTTGCTAAAAGCGTTGGGTAGTTTTGCTTAACCACTTGGTTACCATCCCACCCAACGGCTAATGAGTCACCGACGACCCATACATTTTGATAATTAAAATAATTGTTTTCTGATTGTTCTGGCGTTTCGACTGGCTGCGTGGTTGCGTTCGTCGCTGTTCGCTTTACCCCTTCAACCTTAGCCGTCGTTTGCGCTGATTCTTTTGGTTGTTGTACCACAGTTGCGGCGTGTGTTGAACCAGCCGTCGCCCATAATCCGAAACCTAACACTGCTGAGGCCAGCATTAGGCGTGCTGTTGTTTTACTCATTGATTTGCACTCCTCCCAACAATTAACTATAGCAAACATTTGTCCCAATGGCATAAAAAGTCCTGAACTTCAACTGAATATAAATATAATGGTAGCACTTTTGCGAAAGTTATAAAAAAATCGCAACGTTTGTAACAAACGTCGCGATATCTTAATTACTTATCCTTAGGGAATTCAATGGTTGGCTTAAACTTACGACCAGCCTTGATACCACTAATCATTGTATCAAAACGCTTCTTCTTGTGATCCGTCCGCACAAAAATCAAGCGGAGGAAGTCCCAAGCAATTTTACCGTTTCCGCGCATGTGACGGAAAAAGTCACGCTTGCGCATCGTGTAAACGCGATTACGGTACATGTTAAAGTACCAAGGCAAACGACGTTCAATATCGTTGGTAATATCATCTTCTGTATTTGAACGCATCTTGTGCGTGACAGAAGATGCCGGCACTAGATAACCTGGCGCAATCCGTCCAGCACGCTCCGTATACTCCAAATCATCAATCCAAATAAAGAATTCCGTAATTGGCAGCCCGATTTGGCGAACAATATCCCGTGAGAAAAATGATGACACGAATGTCGCATTTTCAATTCGAACAGGTTCTTTAAATTCTGTATTCAACGTCGTCTTATACGTCCCATATTGACGGAGTACGTTACGAACTGATGGCTTGCCATCACTAAACATTACCTTTGAGGCCAAGAAGCCAAAATTAGGATTTTGTTCCGCGAATGCCGTCAATGGTTCCAAAGAATCTGGGTGTACCATCGTATCATCGTCCATTACCCAAACGTAATCATCATCCGTTTGTTCATAAAAGTAACGAATACCGGCATTGAACCCACCAGCACCACCAAGGTTCTCAGACATCCGCACATACGTGATGCTGTCGCCCAATGATTCTAAGTAATCTTGTGTATCTTGCTCAGATTTATTATCAATCACAATTAAGTGTGACAATTTTGGCTCAACGGCTTGCAAAGCGGCAATTGCCTCTTTTAACATTGGCAAGCGGTTGTAGGTCACAATCACTGCGCTTACTTTTGCCATAATATCTCTTATCCCTTCGCCTTGTTCTTAGCAAATTCTACCTTTGGCTTGAAGAACCAACCAGTCGTGACACCCTTAAGGACCATCTTCAAGCGAAGCATCTTCTTTGGTTGTCCGTTAAAGAAAATCATTGCTGCTTCATAGGCAATGCGAATGTGTGCACGCAAGAAGCGGACAAAGCCACGATTGCGACTGAAGTACATCCGGTTACGGAAGGCGTAGAAGTAACGTGGTACACGATCAATTGAATCAAGCGATACATTTGACTCCACGTTTTGTGCCATCTTGTGAATAACACGTGATGTTGGCACCATGTAGCCTGGGTAAACACGCGCCGCACGCTCCGTATACTCAATATCATCACCCCAGATGAAGAATTCCTTCACTGGTAGGCCAATCTTATCCACGACTTCACGACTGAACATCACTGAGACGAACGTCGCATTACGCAACTGTTCCATTTCAGTCGCATCCAATGGAATCTTCTTAAACCGGTCGATTGGGAATGGCAAGTTCATCTTGGCACGTGAGTTATCCGTCCAACGGACATCTGAAGACAAGAAGCCAAACTTGTTGTCAACCTTAGCGGCACTGCCAACAAGTTCTGTCAAAGCCGTTGGCGTTGGGACCGTATCATCGTCCATCAACCAAACGTAATCATCGACAGTTTCTTCCATGAAGTAACGAATACCCTTGTTAAAGCCACCCGCACCACCAATATTTTCTTCCAAACGCACATAACGGATTTGATCACCCAAACTCGTCAAGTACTCCTGGGTATCAGCATTACTCTTGTTATCCACAACAATAATGTTGTCCACCGGCGTTTCTGAGGCTTGCAAAGCTGCAATAACTTCCTTCAACATTGGCAGACGGTTGTACGTAACGACGACAGCGCTAACAGTCATATCAATCAGTCTCCAAACTAAAATTCATTCAATATCTTTTTATTGTATAAAAACACTCCTTTCAGTTTACCACATCCAGGAGTGTTTCATATATCTTATTCTTTCTCTTTATAAAATCTACGTAATTGGGCAATGCCCGCACCAAAGGCTAAGAGGCCCCAGCTAATTGCGGCCACATACTGCGTGGTTGGCAACCAACCTGGCGTCTGATAACCCAAGACTAATGTATTGCGACCAGCCTGCTGTTTGACAATGGGTGCACCAATCCGACTCAGCTTAACGTTATTTAGCATTTGACCATTTAACGATAGCGTCGTCTCCGCATACTTCACAACTGGCAAAGTAACGGTTGTCGCCCGCTTAGCTTGCCAAGTCAGGTGCAATTGGCCATCAACAACCGTTCGTTTCATTTTCGGCAAACGATTTCCCACAATATCATGCAAATACGCTTGATCTAACCCATTCTTCGTATACCAATCTTTGCCAGTCAATGATGTTGCCGTTTTCTTTGAAATCGGTAAATAATCTGGGTAGTTTTGCGTGCCGTCTAACATCAAGCGACTTAAATCCGTTCGTCGTTCGTCGGCCACTAGTTGTTTTAACGTCAACTTCGGCCTGGTGTACGCCGTTAAACCGACCACTGTTTTCAGATCCGACTGTGTCGCCATCTTATCAGTCATCGGCGTGAATAACATCCCCATCGCTAAGACGCCCGTCGCCAATGTCGCCACCTGCATACCTGAAGACGCCGCAATTGGCTGCTGTTGCAACCACAATAGCAAGCCAAACACAATCAAAATCAAGCCCGGAATACCAAAACGAAGCGCAAATTGGAAAGTCGACAACCAGTTATCAGCATCTTTCATAATCATACGCCATGGTAGTAATTGTGAGCCGACTACAACAAGTAACACGCCACCCAACAACGTCCATTGTGTCGTGAAATCCAACCGTGGTCGGCACTGGTTACGCAAAACCAAGGTGGCAACTGCAATGACAATCAAAACCATCGCAATTAACGATAGATTGTGACTCCCATCCCAAGTAAATCCCAGCGTATCGGCCGGTATATCACCACGCAATTCAATAAACGGTCGCAACAAGCGGTTACTCATGTTCACATGCAAAAATGGCATCCAAACATTGACTGACAGCAGCAATGCCAAACCTGCCGCCAATAGCCCATTCAAGACCATGAACACTGGTCGCTTCGCCCGAAAGACCGCTGGCACTGCGAACCACACCAATACCAGGAGCATAAACAAAGTTGAGAGCATGTGCACTTGAATGCCCAATGCCATCACAGCGCCCATCTGCCATGGGTTAATCGGCCGATCCGGTTGCTGGAGCATCCGAATACCAATCCCCACAGCTAGTGCGATAAACATGGCGCCAACGCTCATAAAGGCTTGATTGGCAAACCAACTTAGGCCCGGTAAAGAACCAACCATAATCATTGATCCAGCCACGCTATACAGGCGGCGTACGTGGGCCCAACGCAATGCCAAGTAACCAGCCAACAGTCCACCAAATGCAATGATGAAATTAGACCAAAATTGCCAACGGACCCAACTGCCTGCTAGCAATAGCAGTAGTCCATTTAGATAAGCGAACCATGGCCCATAGACCGCATTCACAATCCGCCCTGATTGATTAAAGCCAAACAACGACACAAAGTAATTGAATTGGCCCGTTTTCAGTTGCATCGCCGCATCGTAGAACCGGTGCAAGTGGAAAAACGCGTCCACGCCCAACACCATCCGGTTCTGATTTAAAATTGGCAATGCGAATAATAATGCAATAATAACAAAACCAAGCACTGCTTGGCTATCGCGATAAGCGCCAGTTTGTCGATATTGCGCAAACCTTCTTCTCATCGCTCTCTCCCTACTTTACTTTACGAGCAATATAAATTGGTCGCTTCTTAACTTCTAGATAAATACTTGAAATATAACGACCGACAATGCCCAAACTCAATAGTTGCACGCCACCAAGCGCCAACATGATCACAATCGTTGATGGCCAACCAAAAACTGAATTTTCTGGATGCAACAATGCCCGAACAAATACAATCACAGCACCAACTAGCGCCATCACGAAAGCAATAGTACCGAGTACTGAAACCAACAGTAGTGGTGCCTTCGAGAAATTCACAAAACCATCAATTGAATACCTGAACAAACTCCAGAAATTCCAAGATGTCGTGCCGGCAACGCGATCCTTATTCTCATACTCTAGATACTTTTGCTTAAAGCCAACCCATGAGAAGATGCCCTTCGAAAAGCGGTTATATTCTTGCATACTCAAGATCGCATCAACCATTTGACGGGTCATTACGCGGAAATCGCGTGCCCCTTCAACGATATAGGTGTCTGACACCATATTAATAATCTTATAAAACAAGCTTGAAAACCAAGAACGAAGCTTTGGCTCGCCGGCACGCGTTGTGCGGCGTGCGCCAACGGCATCCCATTCACCAGATGAGACGCCCGCCAACATTTCTGGCAATAACTCAGGTGGGTCTTGCAAATCTACATCCATGACTGCGATATAATCACCTGTCGCGTGTTCCAAACCAGCATACAAGCCAGCTTCTTTTCCAAAATTACGTGAGAATGACACCAAATGTACGTTTTCATCACGTGCAATCAACGCTTCAACTGCGGTAACCGTCCCATCAGTTGAACCGTCATCGATGTACCAATATTCGATATCATATTCAGCAAAATTTTTGCGTTCAAGTTCAATCGCATCGTAGAAGATTGCTACTGTCTCTTCTTCGTTAAAAACCGGTACGATAATTGATAACTTAGACATATCTGTCCTCTTTCATATATTTAATCAGCCTGTTCCAGTATAGCAAAAAAGCACCCCTAATTGGGGTGCTTTCACAATTTTATAATATCTGATTTTACTTGTGGAGACGTCCTTTGATAAACCCTTGTACAGTCAACACAAAGTTAGCTCGCATCAGGATGACCATAATCACGTATACCACGACACCAACCCCAATCTGTGCTACGGTGCTTGTTGGGAATGGTGGCATTCGCCAAGCCATCGTCGCAATGACTGCAAACATAACGACACCCGCTACGAGATACTTCCACAAACCGTGGAACAAAACGCCTAATTCAAGTTGGTGACGAATGACATAAACCTGGTAAAGGGTTACAGCGAATTCAGCGATAATCGTCGCGACCGCTGCTCCATACAAACTCCAAAGCGGAATAAAGATAAAGTTCAGCAACACATTAACAACCGCACCAACCGTCACGGAAATTGTGAAATCCCGGGTCCGGTTAACCGGCATCAAATATTGCGTGCCGATAACGTTACTCCAAGCGATAAACAAGACAATTGGCGACAAAATCGTAATTGTCCAACCCGCTGGTAAGAAGTTTGGGCCCATGTACCAAATTGACATCTTTGGACCCAAGGCCATCATCCCGAACATCAAAGGCGCAGCCATCGCTGTCACAAAGTCCATTGACTTGTAAATCGCATCATTGACCGCTTTCGTGTTACCGTTGGCATAATGGTTCGCCACACGTGGCAACATAACCGTTCCCATCGCCGTCACTAGGGCCAACGACACTTTGACAATCTTATCCGCGTTTTCATAAAAGGCTGACAAACTAATTGAGCCACTAGCAAACAAAGGCAACATCGTCTTGTTCAACTGCAAATAAATTTGCGTGGCAATCGTTGGCAAAAATAAGCCTAATGTTGGTAATAAGTGGTGACCGAAGTTCAAAGTCGACAACTTCGGCAACTTCACCTTACCTGGAATGTAGAACCACATCGTGATATTACCAATCACTTGGGTGAGTGCCAACAATAGAATGTAGTTATCGACATCATCAGCTGACTTAACCAGGATGAAAATCAACACCACCATGGCAATCTTAACCAACGAATTACGGACAACCGTCTTCTTAAAGTCTTCCAAGCCCATGAAGTACCATGAAATATCGAGCAGCCCTGAAACAATCACCCAAGTCTGCAAATACAGTTGGTGGTTGTTTGTTGAGAACTCACCCGGTACATGGCGCATCATGTAGACAAAGACGACATAAATCGCAATTGCCAACAGACTGACCATTGTGTGCAGTCCTTGGATTTCCCAAAACCGTCGATCACGTAACTCACGGTCATCACGCACATACGCAATTTCACGTTGACCATACAACGTGATACCTAACGTGGCAAACAGCAAGAAGTAACTCACAATCGAGTTAGTCCAAGCCTGCACACCCATCCCATCCGCGCCAAGCACGTGTGACAGGTACGTCATCGTAATCAACGGTGCCAACACAGTTAGCAGTTGATAGAAGACGTTATACAAATAATTTTTTACGACTTGCATGTCATTCTCCGACTGTTTTTTAAACTTATCAGTCTAGTATAGCGCAAAATTAGCGCAAATAGAATGTACCATTCGTCCCGAAGTTATACACCTTATTGCCAATCTTCACATGTGATCCCTGGACAGAACGACCATCACTACCAACGTAGTAATTCAAGCCCCACTCTGACACCCAACGATTATGTTGGCGAACCCCATTGATGAAGAAATAGTATGCGCCCATGTACTTACGGAATCCAGTGTAACGTTGGCCATTTTCAATCCATAACCAACCATCCGTTGTGTTAACGTAACCATTCGCTTTACCACGCAGGAAGAATGTGCCGTCGTGACCAAAGTTGTAGTAGGTCCCGTTAACTTTGTAACCATCTCCCTGCACCGCTCGGCCTTCACGATCAACGTAGTATTGGAGATTCCAAGCAGAACGCCACTTATTATCAATACGTGAACCATTTTCGAACCAGTAGTACGTTCCCATGTAGAAACGGAACCCCGTAAACTTACGACCATTTTCAAACCAGAACCAGCCATTACCATCATTGATGTAGCCAGAAGCAGGTTTTCCCTTCAAATAGTAGCTGCCATTCTTATAGCCATCGTGGTCTAATTGATCAAAATGGTACTCTTCAATCAAATTAATGAGCGATTGGGCATACGTTGGCGCCGTTGCATAACGCCCTTGTAGCCCATAAGCCGCTTCTTTATAATTTTTAGCCCGCGAACGCCAGGCACCTGCGTAATATTCTGGATTCCACGACACACCGTTCTTAAGCAACTTGCCTTGCGCATCCACTGACTCATACGCCGAAGGATACTTAGCAAACTGTGCTTGAACTGAATATGGCTTGCCACCTGAATACTCAGTTGTCCACATCGTGACTGATTGTCCATTAAAAGCACCTTTAACACCGAAATAATTGTTGGCTTTCGTACTCAACGCACTCTGTCCCCAACCACTTTCCAAGGTTGCTTGTGCCATTTGAATTGACGGATATAGCCCATATTTGCTTGTATCCGCTAAAATTGCTGGCGTCATCTTATTCACGAACGCTTGTTGTTGTGTCGTCATTGTCGCTGCATCAACTGGGGTGGCTGTTATAACGATACCCAACGTCATAACTCCCGTTGTCAATGCAATCTTTAAGGTTTTATCCATACGCTAACCACCATTCCTAAACACTCTGTAAAATTTAACAAACTCTCTCAAACTATATTATAGCGCAGTGGACAAAAAGAAAGAGATGTGTAACACCTCCTCGGCTTACACATCTCTTAAACAACTTAAGTATTTTATGGCAATAAACGATTTACACCTGGAATTTTTTGTAATCCCAACACAATCGCCACACTGATGACCCATACCACCATTGGCAGCGCCAACATATGATAATAAGAGCTTTGATCAAGGTGCAATAACTTCTCTAGCACCGCAATCACAAATTCGTGAATGACGTAAACACCCAACGACACACCAGAAAGATGCTTCAACCAAACCGTTGTCTTTGGACCCGGTTGCCAATCGAGCGGGAAGTGCGTTTTTGCCCAAGCCCAGACCCCCAACGGCATCAAAAAGCCACCGATGGTGAAAATACTATACGCATCGCGTACGGTCTCATGGCGCCACGCTGAGAAAATAATCGTCAAACTAAACATAATGACGAACCCCAAAACACTTGCGCCGTACAGCACATGACGCATACGTTTTGAGATATCAAAGTTATGGAGATACCAACCGACAAAGAAAATACCAATGCCCGTCGACAAGACCATTGGAATGTTGTTCACCAACTGATCTGGTGCCCGGTGGAAAAGCGTGTAGGCGTAGTTAACCACACCGACCCCAATGACATATAAGGCGATGATATATTCGACCACTTTTTGATTAGCCTTTGTCGCAATCAATGACAAAAAAGGCACGGCCAAATAAATTGGAATGATGAAATAGAAGAACCAAAAGATTGGTTGAATCGTGTCATATTCTAACCCATTCCAAAAGCCAATCAACGACCAATCAGGATTATGACCGACAAAATGATTCCAAGCATACCAGACGAACGTCCAAAAGATAAATGGAATTAACACCTTCGCCCAGCGCTTCTTAAAGAATGTTTTTGTGTCGTACCGCTCGCGATAATTAAATAAGTTGGCGCCCGAAATCATAAAGAAAATCGGTACCGCCCAAATAAAGGCAATTTGAATCACCAAACTCAGCACCCATCGGGGTGAGTCTGGCGTATATTGAAAGGCAAATTCTGAGGTGTGCAACCACATCACTGCAATCGTCGCAATGATATTCAGAATATCCATATAGTAAAACCGCCGGCTACGCTTCTTGACCGGGGTTACAGGTTGATCTGCCATGTCACACGGCTCCTTTTAAATTATTGCTTACAAATCAGTATACCGAAAAAGACACCTCGCGACGATGCGAAAGGTGTCTTTTTAATGTTTATTTAGCCTTCCGTCTGTGCCAACTAGTCACAAATAGAATCACCCAACCAATTGCAGATAACAACCAAACTTGGTAAATCCACTTCGGTGTTGTGTAGCTGACCGTCAAACGATGTTCACCCGCCGTCACGTGTACGCCAATCGAACCCCGTTTCGTTTGCTTGGCCGTCACACGATGGCCATCTAGCATCACCCGTTCATTACCGTACATCAGAATTGGCACATTTAACTGTCCTGATCGTGGCGCGTCGACTTTAAATGTCGCCGACGTCAACCGATACGTCGCCTTAGCCTTAATTGACTGATTGCCCAAAAAAGTTTGGTGTGCGAGGAACGAATAGTAATTCTCGACTGGCCACGCATTTTTAGGTGCATAGTCGAGCATGCCGATATAATCGTGACGCGCACCCGGTTTATTCAGAGCTGCCAGTTGCTTATCATTCGCCGTGAAACTTGTTTCAAACAACGCGGTGGTTGCCTCAAACCGTTGATTCGTTACCAATGGTTGCTGGTGCTGGCGCGTATAAATCAAATTCTCCGTAAACGCCAAGTAACTCCCCGCACTGAACAATAACACAACCAAAGTCGTAAGCGCCTGTTGCTTTGGTAAAGCAAAGACTCGCACTAATTCGCCCGATAAGTAAACGATCAAGAACAATGAACTCAAACCAAGCAAGCGGAACGGAAATTGGACTAATGCTTGTACATTCTCAGAGAGCGCTCGCCAAGGAAAAGTTGAAGACGCCATGATAAATAACACGACTCCAAGTCCCCAGATTGCCAACTCACGCGAGAAACGGCGGCGCCATAATTGTACTGCACCAATCACAATTGCTAAAACGCCAACCAATCCAATGTTTTGATTTAGGCCATTCAGTGAGTACACTAAGCTTTGGCCCAAGTCATACATTTTACTAATCGGCCCTTGCACCGTCGTAATAATCGTCGTTTGGCGGTTTTGGTACAAGAATGGCAGGTAAATGACAGCCGTCATGACGACGGTCATCACTACCGCTTTAACAAAATTAAGTACGCGTATTTTTTCAAGTCGCAAGCGTCGGGTCAGGACTAATAAACCCACAATGATGACAAACAATGTGAGCGTCAAAACTGTACTCAACATGTGAGCGTATAAGATTAAGGTTAAGCCTGCCGCCAGTGCCCGCCACTTACGCGCGTCACCTAAGAACACGTTATATAACCCAACAAACGCCAACGGTAGAAACGCAAATGCCAACATCTCACCAAACACAAACTGATCATACGCTAAATAAGTGCGGTAACTAGCAAATCCATATAGTAACGCAAAAATAATTGACCGCATGCGCTGTGATTGATATTGATTCATAGCCAGATATGCCACAATTAACGTCACAAACATCACAATCGCTTCACCTAGGTAAAAAGCGTGAATTGGATTATGCATCACTGCGAACAAGCCGGACCACCCGAGCATGTATACAAACGGGTAGAAGAAATTGCTAGCACTACCAATGTTAGTTAGCACATTAAAGTAGCGATATGGTATTTCATGCGCTTGTACGCCTTGTGTCAGTCCCGCCAGCCGATTAAGGTGAAACAATAAATCACCTTGACCATAAATGGTGCCCCGATTCCAGTAAGGGAGAACCGACATGCCCGCAATTACCACGAACAACAGTATCACCAACAAATGTTGTAAAACTACTTTTTTATTCATAAGCCCCTCTTCTCGAAAAAAGCCAATCATTCAACAACAGAACGATTGGCTTTTTTAAATACAGATTAGTGTTCTTCGTCGTGTGCGAAGTTGAAGCTTGAAGGAATCTTGAATTCCTTACGTACTTCATTCAAAGCAGCGTTGAAGACTTGGTCCATATCGAAGTAACGGTATTGTCCCAAACGACCACCGAAGATAAATTGATCCTTGTGTTGGCGCGCTTCCTGAGCGTATTCCTTGTACAAGTTCGTGTTCTTCTCGTCGTTAACTGGGTAGTAAGCTTCCTTCGTACGGTCCCATGTTTGTGGGTATTCCTTCGTAATGATCGTCACACCATCGTCTGACAAACCATCGAAGTGCTTCCATTCCATCACACGCGTGTATGGCGTCTCAGCATCCGTGTAGTTGATAACTGAGTTTCCTTGGTAGTTATCTGAATCGATAACTTCGTGCTCGAAGCGCAATGAACGGTACTCCAACTCACCGAACTTGTAGTCGAAGAATTGGTCGATCATTCCCGTGTACAAAATACGTGGGAACTCAGCAATGTATTCATCCTTGTGCTCGAAGAAGTCTGAGTTCAAACGAACATCAATCAAATCGTTATCCAACATCTTCTCAAAGATTTGCGTATAACCACCGATTGGAATACCTTGGTAACGGTGGTTAAAGTAGTTGTTGTCATAAATGAAACGAACTGGCAAACGCTTGATGATGAAGGCTGGCAATTCAGTCGCCTTACGTCCCCATTGCTTTTCCGTGTAACCCTTAATCAACTTCTCGTAGATATCAGTACCAATCAATGAGATCGCTTGCTCTTCCAAGTTACGTGGCTCGCGGTCACCCAAGTCAGTCAAAGCAGCAGCCTTTTGCTCTTCGATCTTAGCCTTGGCTTCAGCTGGCGTCTTCGTTCCCCACATCTCGTAGAATGTGTTCATGTTGAATGGCAAGTTGTACAACGTACCCTTGTAGTTGGCAACAACTTGGTTTTGGTAACCGTTGAATTCAGCGAATTGACGGATGTAGTCCCAAACTTCCTTGTTGTCCGTGTGGAAAATGTGAGCACCGAAGTCGTGCACCGTAATACCGTGCTCCGTGTGTGTGTACATGTTTCCAGCGATGTGTGCGCGCTTTTCAATAATCAATGAGCGCTTTCCACGCTTAGCTGCTTCATAAGCAAAGATTGAACCAAATGGTCCAGCACCTACGATCAGGTAATCGTAGTTCTTATCATTCAAAGTCATGATTTGTCTTCCTTCTGATGATTTTTGTATAAAAAATATCCTGAAATTACTTTACCATAATTTCAGGATATTTCACACTAAAAGTGTGACAATAACTGGGCTATTTTATCACTTTATAATCAAAAACCACGCGCCATAGGCAGGTGGTTTTTGATTGATATTAGAAGTGAACCTTCTTATTGGCATTCTTGAAGAACTTACGCTTCAAGAATTGGGTTCCCTTGTCCAACCAATTTGTTTTCTCAGTTGTAACCAGTGGGAATTCCATCACACGCTTTTGCTTGGTGTTCACCCATGTGTCCATCAAACGCTCTGATAAGAAACCAAAGACACGACGTTCCTGTCCTTCATATTCAAGATATGGAATGCGCTCTTCTACGGCCTTCAACACATCGAACATGAAGTCGGTGTACTCTTGAAAATCAGCTTGGCGCATAATGCTCATATTGAACAAGTGCGCTTTTGTGCTGTTACCCATTGCATCAAACGCAGCCAAGTAATCCGGATACTTTTCGGCAATCACCTCACGCATCACATTATATGGCTCATGATTGTGCGCATTAAAGTAGTGATCCTTTTGCGTTTCGATGTAGTAATTACGTTGCTTAGGCAACAACACATCCGCAGTTTCCAAAGCGTTACGGATATCCGTTTCTGTCAAAATGTCAGTCAAATCGTGACTAGCTTTCTTACCAAAGTAACGGCGGTAGTGCATCAAGCCAATCACATCTTCATCTTGCAGATTATACTTAGCCCAGTACAACGCCGTCAACTCGTTGTAGAACGGGTTCATTTCAGACATGTTTTGACCAGTGTTATCTGGTGTGTAATTAGCTGGATAACCCTCCTGTAGCGCAGCCCCGACCATGACCGGTAGATACGTTTGATCTTTAGGCATTTGGTACGGCTTGTGTACAGCAACTAAAATTTTCATTTAACTAAATTCCTTCGTTTTGTAATTCATCCTCTGCTAAGTGGACCACCCGCCAGTAGAAGAACAACATCAATAGCATCGGCCATGACGTTGCATTAGCTGGCGTAATACCGGCCGTCACAATTGTAATCGCGACAGTGACCAAGAATGACTTAATCATCACCCGATAAAACATCACGTGGTCAGACGCACTTCGCTTCAAACGGCCGAGTGTTTTCACCGCCCGCGTAATCAACCCTAGCAACAGCCAGAAGCCAATTAAAACAAAGATAACACCATAGCGGGCTAACCAACCAAACACATCATTCAAAATTGGATATGATTGATTCTTGTAAACATCCATATATTCAGCATTGTTTTTTGACCACTCTGGCAAATTCTGCACGATATAGTGACCTTCGTAACCATAGCCAACCCCAAACAATGGATGATGGAGCCAAGCACCAATTAAACCAATTGTACCGCCTAGACGATTATCGGTGCCGCCCTTTTGGAACAACCACTGGTTTAGCATCGCGTTAACCGACGGCACTAATTGATACGCTGCGGCAACTGCAATTAAGGCGATCACCACCCCACCCGCGATAAACAACTTTTGTTTACGTGGCGCTGCAAACCAATAAGCAACGGCAAGTAGCCCAATCATTAAGAACCCAGTCGTGGTCTTGGCCATGAATAGAATAACGACAATAATGGCTAACAGAGCCCACGTCAACCACAATAGCCACTTGCGGTTTTTGAAGTTTTTCAGCGGCTCTTCAGCGATCATAATTAATAATGGCGAGAACGTTAATCCCAGCAACAATGCTAAAAATGACGCTTCCGGCTCTAACCCGTTGACACGCCACAATGTTGCCACATAACTCCCATTATCATAGAAATTACGATCTAACCAATGGCGTTCGAACAGGCCAGCAATCGGATTGATAATGTGACTTAACCAGAAAGCACCATCAATGAAGGCGATTTGAGGCAAAACAATCACCACAATGTAGACAATCAAGCTAATCATCACTGACTTGACGAACTTCACGGCATCTTCATAACGCTGAATCGCCATCTTCTGGACTGTATACGCAATCCAAATCACAAGAATCATCTGAATAAACGACACTAGCCCGTGAAGCAATCCATAGATTTGCTTTGTATCACAAACCACAAAGGATTGGTATGCCATCAGGATTAATTGCACAACCACAAAAGCGCCCCATAAACGAAGCGTATTTGTTTTGGGTAGCACAGTTTGTAACTGAGCGGGTTGCAAATAGATTTTCACCATGATGTACATCGAGAAAACCAAAACCGCAAGTTGAGCGAATGAATCAAAGAAGAAATACGTGTATGTCTTCGGCAAAAGCGCGAATGGCATTAACCATGCAACCATACGAATCTCCTTTGCTTAGTTCTTAGCAGCCGTCACGTTCTTGTAAACACCCACAAAGAATGCCAAGACAACCCCGATTGCCAAACCAGCAACGGCACCAAACAGTGCTGCCTTCTTTGGCGAACCAGCTACCATCGTATCCGTGTTGGCTTCCTTTGCCTTCGTCATCAACTCAGGCTTTGGCATGTCCGAAATCAACTTAGGTGCGTTTTCGGCATATGACTCAGCAAAAGCGTTAACAATCTTGATTGCTTGCTTAGGCTTAGCAATACCCTTTGCCTTTGCCTTCATCAGCAACGTCCCATCTGTAATTGACAATGACACTTCCGAGCGCAACGTATCAGCTGATACCTTCACACCCTCAGCCTTCAAAGTCTTCACAGCTGGCTTAATCACCTTATCATCCTTGGCAACCGTCTTGTATGTCTTCAATAACCAAGAGTCAGCCACGATTCGTGAATTTGGATCCTTCACGCCGGTGTTTGACTTAGCAACGTACATTGCGCGTGTTGCACTGTAGCTTGTCGCTGCAGGTTGCTTGTTCATCACGTACATGGCACCGCCACCAACAATTCCAAGGACAATAATCCACCAGGCATTGCGCAACATGTGCTTAAACAAATCAGTCACTGTAAATTGATTTTCCATCACTTCGTAGTTCCTTTATGTATATTAAAATTTTTGATGCTATAAATAGCAACTTCCCTTAAATGCGAAAAACTCGCCAATACCCAGTATACAGGAGTTTTGGCGAGTTTTATAGAACTGTCACGATTTCTTAATCTTAGAAATCACATCGCACCGTCACCCTTAAAGATGGCGAAAACGGTCATAAATAGAATTTTAAAATCAAACCATAAATCAGCATGGTCAACATAACTAATCTCTAGGTCAGCTCGTTCTGGGTATTGTATTTCGCTACGTCCACTAGCTTGCCAAAGTCCCATGGCACCCGGCTTCACTGATAAGAACTTATCAACACGATCACCGTATTCAATCAATTCTTTCTCAACAACTGGTCGTGGTCCAACAATACTCATATCACCAATCAAAATGTTGATAAATTGTGGCAATTCATCAATTGATGTCCGACGAATGAACGCCCCAAACTTGGTGATACGTGGATCTTCTTCAGTCGGTAACTTGTAGCCGTTCTCAACGAACTTTGCATACAATTCTTTGTTGGCATACAGCTTTTCTTCTGCACCAACAACCATTGAACGGAACTTGTAAATTCCAAATTCACGGTGATTCATACCGATACGACGCTGCTTATAAAAGACAGGCCCTCGGTTTTCACCGAAAAGATAAAAGGATGAAATCACCAAAAAGATTGGCGAAAAAACAATCAATGCGAATAACGACACTGAAATATCCAAAAATCGCTTAGCAAAAATGTAACCTGAATGAGTCACGTCATTGCTCCCTTCTGTGTCAGTAATTTTTTAAAGATACTTGGCGTCAAACTCAGGATCTTGTGATGTCAAAATCTTTGGTCCATCATTTGTAATCGCAATGGTGTGTTCATATTGCGCTGACCATGATCCATCTTCAGTTGTCACTGTCCAACCATCATCTTCTGATGTTTCGACCTTCCAACCACCCATGTTAACCATCGGCTCAATCGTAATCGTCATGCCTGGCTTCAAACGCAAACCGTGTCCAGCAACACCATAGTGTGGTACGGCTGGCTCTTCGTGCATCGTTGGTTGAATACCGTGTCCGATATATTCACGCACGTTACCAAAACCATTTTCGTCTTCAACGTAAGCGTTGATAGCCGCCCCGATGTCACCAATTCGGTTACCAACTTGAGCTTGTTCAATACCGATGTACAAGGCCTTGAACGTCACATCCATCAAACGTTGTACTTCTGGTGACACCTCACCGACAGCGTAAGACCAAGCTGAATCTGAATAATAACCATCAAGGTCAACTACTGTATCAACCTTGACGATATCACCTTCGTGCAAAATCAATTCTTTGCGAGGGAAAGCGTGGGCAACTTCATTGTTCACTGACACAGTCGTTGCAAATTCGAAGCCTTCAAAACCAATTTGTGCAGCGCGTGCACCGTGGTCTTCAATATACTTGCGACCGAATTCTTCGATTTCCCATGTTGAAATACCAGGCTTAATGATATCGCGCAACCCTTTGTGCATGCCGGCGATAATCGCACCAGATTGGCGCATACCTTCAATTTCACGTTCTGACTTAATAGTAATCATGTTTTCTAACCTGCTTTGTTTTCTTTTTCCCCTCATAACTAAATATCTATTATACGCCAAAAATAGCGTTTTATGGCAAATTTATACGAATTTATTAAGAACAAAAAAATAACCCCCGCCGTTGAGCGAAGGTTATTTGCTAATGATTGTTCGTCATTATGAATTTGCTGAAGCAGATGTTGCTGATGAATCAGCGGCATCTGACGCAGTCGATGAACTGGCTGAACCAAAGTGAGACTCATACGTTGCAACAACGGGTTGTTGCGTTGATGAAGACTCACGAATCAATTCCTTCATCTCTTGGTCACCCAAGATTGAATCATCCAAGTGAGCAGCTTGCAATTCCTTGCGGGCATCCGCAATCATATCACTTGAAATGTTCGTGCCATCAGCAGTTTGGTTAGGATCGTACGATGCCATCCCCGAGTTGCTAGATGCTGGGGCACTTGAACTTGAAGCCGCATCGCTCGATGCCACTGGCGCAGCTTCTGATGACGCTGCGCTAGACGTCGCTTCTGACTCACTTGAGGCAACTGAAGAAGATGCTTCTGACGATGCTTCACTTGATGAACTTGCTGATTCAAGTGCTGACGTTTCTGCCTTCTCACTTGATGAACTGCTCTTCTTAGATGAAGACGTTTCTTCTGTACCAGGGTGTGTGTTCGTGTTTGCTGTCGCAAAGTAGAACCCACCACCGATAAGTGCTACAACAATAACACCCAAAATGGCTACTGCACTTTTTTTCATAATTTTGTCCTCCGTAGTCTTCATGACTCCCTAGTACCATTATACTAGATATTCACGATAATTTACGAATAATTAGCGAAGGAAGAATGTACCGTTATCACCGAAGTAGTACTTCTTACCATCAATTGTTTGCCAACCTTGTACGGCACGACCATCGTTACCTACGTAGTAACGCAATCCCCAAGCATTTTCCCATGAATTGTTTTGGCGTTGTCCGTTTTGGAACCAGTAGTATGAGCCCATGTAGAAGCGGAAACCAGTGAAGTACGAGCCATTCTCATACCACTTCCAGCCAGCTCCCATATCCATGAATCCTGACCATGGTGACAAGACACCATTACCATCAGCCTTGTACTTTTCTGCCTGGTTACTTACGATACCATTCTTACGCAAGTAGAACGTACCATCAGTACCGAAGAAGTACTTCTTACCACCGATCGAACGCACGCCTTGTACGGCACGTCCGTTGCTATCTGTGTAGTACTTCAAGCCCCAAGCTTCACGCCAACCATTATCTTGACGAATTCCACCATTACCGAACCAGTAGTACGTACCCATGTAGAAGCGGAAACCATCAAATGGCATCCCGTTCTCATACCAGCGCCAGCCACGACCACCATCGTAGTATCCTGACGCCTTCTTACCGTTGACGTAGTACACATCCCCACGGAAGCCAGTGAATGAATCACCCTTCATTGGTGAGCCGTAATCAATTGAGACATCAAATACACCGCTCACACCTGGGAACGTCGTATTTGAGTTCCATTGCCAAGCACCGTATGAACCGTACCATAGATCATTCTTGTTTGGGTTGTATGGATATGAGGCCATCCAAACATTGCGGTTACCGAATGATGACAAGTTCATGCCCATTTCTGATGAATAGCTGGCATATGTGTACAACATTTGGTTGTTGTAACCCAAATCATTCAAACGGTTACGGAAAGCCAATGCGTTGTTCGTCACATTCCCAGTCTTCGTGCTACTATCTTCCAAGTCATCAACCATGACAACTGACTTTGACAAGCCCAAGTTTGCAGCTTGGTTAGCAAAGTAATTCGCTTCAGTAACAGCACTACCAGAATCAGTAAAGTGTGCGTAGTGATAAACACCAATCTTCAAGCCAGCTGCTTGCGCGTTTGCAATTTGTTGGCGAGCGTATGGGTTAACGTACGTCGTGTGCTCCGTCAACTTCACGATGACACCCGTTACGCCGTACTTCTTCATTGTTTGGAAGTCTGATACTGACAAGTTTGGGTTCCATGATGAGATATCAACGAAATCCATTCGTGGCGCCGTTGAATCACCAGCTGTCGTTGATTCATATGTAGCCGCGTGCACTGGTGTTGTGACAGCAACCATACCGATTGAGGCAGCGACAAGACCACCCATTAGCAACTTTGAAAACTTCATGTTGCAATCCCCTTTTATAAATAAATAATTTCTACTTTTTATGACGTCTTCTAGTTTACGCATTTAAAATGTCGAAAGCGTTACAGCAAGATTTGAACTCACTACTTTATCTTTACAACAGAACGAATTTTCTATGAATTTTCAATGTCCAAATGAGACAAAGATAGGGCGACCAATACCAGTCGCCCTATCCTGACTATCATTTTTAGAAGTTAACCGTGTAGGCTTGTGGGTCACCCCAAACACCACGGATACCCGTTACCGTACCATATGTGGCTGAGTCAATCATCTGACCATTACCAAGGTAGATGCCGACGTGATACTCATTTCCTGTACCACCCCAGAACAACAAGTCTCCCGGTTGAGCTTGTGAATATGACTTAGGTTGACTACCATGTGATCGCAAGTAAGCTGCTTGGTTCCAAGTAACTGAACCAATATCTGGCAAACCAGCTTGTGAACGAACCAAGGCAACGTAACCAGCGCAATCCACACCGCTCCAAGTCTTACCACCCCAAGCGTATGGCAAACCAAGCATCTTCTTCGCTTGATCTGGCATTGCGTTCTTAATTGAACGCTCGAAGAACGTACCATCGTTTCCGAAATAGTGTGTACCACCAGAAACGTGCTTCACGCCTTGTGAAGCACGACCATCACCATCAACGTAATACTTCATGCCCCAGGCATTTTCCCACTTGTTTTGTTGGCGGACACCGTTCTCAAACCAGTAGTACGTACCCATGTAGAACCGGAAGCCTGTAAACTTTTGACCACCTTCATACCACTTCCAACCTTCACCTGCATCCGTGTAGCCAGACGTCTTACCACGAAGGAAGAATGTACCATTGTCACCAAAGTTGTAGGCAACACCATTAATGACGCGGTTACCTTGGACCGCACGTCCTTGGTTATCCGTGTAATACTTCATGCCCCAAGCTTCACGCCAACCTGAATCTTGACGAACACCATTAATGAACCAGTAGTACGTACCCATGTAGAACCGGAACCCCGTGTAACGTTGGCCATTTTCAAACCATAGCCATTGTCCGTCAGCATTCAAATAGCCTGACTTATGTTGTGATTGAATGTTTGCTAGTGTGTCAGCGTGTGACACCTCTTGTTGTGCAACAACCGCAGTCGTCATTGCAGCACCAGCAAGCATCGCAGATTTAACTGCAGTTTTCAGATTTTTGTATTTATCCATTGTCAAAATTGATTCACTTTCTGCTTACTTAATACCTAATAAACCATACTTACGATATAGTAGCAGAAAAACGTAACGATTCAATTACAATTCGTTAGCACAACGTTAAAATGCGGTAATCAGGACATCCTGATTACCGCATTTGCAATATCTATCTCATATAAAAAGTGCCGTTTGAGCCGAAATTATAGCGCTTACCATCAATCACGTGAATGCCTTGCACTGATCGGCCATCATTGCCGACGTAGTAATGCAGGCCCCACTGCGACACAAATTGATTGTGTTGGCGCACACCATTACGGAAGTAGTAGTAAGCTCCCATGTAGAATCGGAACCCCGTGTACATCTGCCCATTTTCTATCCAGCGCCAACCTGCTGGTGTATCAAAGTAACCGCTCCAAGGCTGCAACTCACCAGTACTTGATGCCCGGTACTTCTCTTGGTTATGCGCCACAGTTTGATTAGTTCGCAAATAAAATGTCCCATCGGCACCGAAATGATATCGCTTACCACCGATGGTACGCAACCCTTGTACGGCACGTCCTTCACCATCAACGTAATAGCGATATCCCCATGCGCTGCGCCAAGCATTGTTAATACGCGCACCGTTTTCGAACCAATAATACGTTCCCATATAGAATCGGAACCCTGTAAACTTCTGGCCATTTTCATACCAGAACCAGCCAGTACCGTCGTTAATATACCCACCATCCATTTCTTGAAGATGATAAGTTTCGATAACACGAATCAACTTCGCGGCATAATCAGGTGCCGTTGCATACTTTCCTTGTAGCCCATACGCTGCTTCTTTATAATTCGAAGCCTTTGATCGCCAGGCACCTGAATAGTAATTATGATTCCATGACAATCCGTTTGCCAATAGGCGCGCATTGCCTTCAAGCGATTCGCGAACACTGTTGTACTTTGCAAATTTTTCGGTCACCGTAATATAGTGGCCATTCACATATTCCTGGGTCGGCATCGCAACATACGCGCCACTACCACCCCACTTCACACCGAAATAGTTATTTGCCTTAGTTGAAAGCTGACTAGTACCCCAACCGCTCTCTAAAGCTGCTTGGGCCATTTGAATTGATGGATAAATCCCATACTCATTCGACACAGCCATCACTGCAGCCCTATTATTTTTGATAAACGCTTGCACTTGTGCGTTCGTTGCCCCAAAGGCTTGTTGACTCATGACCATCGTTGACATAAACGCCAACAACGTCAATAAGATTCCTTTGACCGTCTTTACTGCATTTCCACTCATGTAAACCGCTCCTCACAAAATAAATCCAGCCCTTAATATACCAAACAACCATAAAAAAGGCTGTGAACTATCAATGAATTTCATTACAGTTCACAGCCTTTTATTACAGGTTCGAGTCTATTTAATTGTTGTTAATTGTCTGTATCCAACATTGTTGATCTAAACACTTAAATCATGACGCCAATCTTAGCAAACCAACTTTTTACATGCTTCGCCGCCAGATTATAACCATACCCGGCTAAAGCACCCAACAAGAACACCACCAAGACATAACCAAGCAATGTACCCATGAACGCAACATCCAATCCAAATCCGGTTAAGCCCCAACTTGGAATGACGTGGGCATAGAGATAAGTTGCTGTTTGAAAAAAGAAGTCAAACGGTGCGCCAACGTGAAAAATGTAGATAAATAGGGTCGTGCCCGCCAACGAATTGACACTCTTACTTGAAAATTTCAAGCGCATAAACAGCGCAAAAATGATTGCCGCTAATACATACCCTGGGTAACCAATAAAGAAACCGGCGGCCGGCTTGGCATCAAATGACCAAACGTGCAAAACGCGCGCTAAGAATTCATGAGCCAGCATGTAATAAGCAATGAACATAATAATTCCTGCCCACAAATAACGTGATTTAACGTGTTGTAGTGGATTAAATTTACGCATATACCCACCCAATAAATAACCGACAAAAATCGTTGCCGCATTAATAGCGTCTCGGCCCAACGACAGGAACAACGTGAATTTAAACAAGACAGAAACAAAAATAATGACAATAATCAGTGCCAAAAAAGTTCGGTTATCTGTTAATTTATTTAGAAAACGATTCAGCGGATTAATGACAACTAACAGTAAGAAGTAAACACTCAAATACCAAAAGCCACCTAAATAGCCAAAAATCAAATGACTATCATCAAAAATATTACGCGTCGTATTAATTAATTCATAGAAAACCGGCCCAACCACGCCTAGCTTCCGCACTGCCATATAAATGACTGCAATAATGACACTAATGATGACTCCGTTATAAAGCAACATGCCAGCAAACTTAACGGCTGTAGCCATTGCCCGTTCAAAAGGATTTTTCTTCTCACGTGCGCTGATCAAGAAGTACCCAGAAATCATCGCAAACAAAATGACACCTAGCTGGCCAAACACATAACGCAGCATCAACAACACACCGCCTAATTCAATATTGTTAGAAATATATTGTGAATCACGTGTGCCAACAAAATTAACTAGACTGTGAAAGATAATAATCATTAACATTGCGACAATCCGCAACAACTCAAAATTACTTTGCTTTTCTTTTTTCATGCCCTACTCCTACAAAATAAAAGCGCCAATAAGGCGCTTTTAAAATTCTTATAAACTTGCTTCTGCTAAATGAATCACGCGCCAATAAAAGAAATACATCAATAACATTGGCCACGAAAAGGCATTTATTTGTGTAATCATCGCAACCATTAACGTTAATGGCACCATAACAAAGAATGCACGGATGACAATCCGATATTCAATCTGTTCCGGCTTGTCTGATTGTATCAACTGACGGTAGACATTCACCGCTCGAACAATCAAACCACCAAGCAACCAAATTGCACTAATCACAACAATTGCACCAAACCTAGCTAACCACCCCAAAAAGTCATTCAACACTGGATAAGCGGTTTTGCTATAAAAATTAATATACTCAGAATTGTGTTTACTCCATTCTGGTAAGAATTGCTCAATGAAGTTCCCTTCATTTCCGAAACCGACCCCAAAGAATGGATGGTGGATAAATGTCTGTAACAAACCGATGGCACCACCAAGACGATTGTCAGTTCCTTGCTTAGCAAACAACCATTTTTCGAAAATATCATGGACAACCGGTACAAAAAAGTACGCTGATATTACCACAGCTAACGATACAGCCCCGGCAATAAACAACCACTTACGCGTAGAACGTGGCGCAAACAATACCGTAAACAGGCCGAGTAAAGCAACCATCAGATAACCACTTGTCGAGCGAGCCATTAAGAACACCAGACTTAAAACGGCTATCAACACCCAAACAAGTTTTTGCAGGCGTCGTCCATTCTTTAGACGTTTCATTGGTTCTTGGACAATCGACACCAATATCGGCCCAAAAACAAGTCCCAGCAGCATAACTAAGAACGGTGCTTCAGGCTCGAAACCGTTAATACGGTGTTGCGTGGCTACATAACTTCCCGCATCATACCAAGCTCGGCTATCCCAATGACGTTCAAACAAACCCGCCAAAAAATTTGTCCAACCGGTAAATGGTAGTCGGAATGAAACCGCCAATTGTGGGACAATAACCACAACTAGATAAACCACCAAAGAAATAATTAATGATGCCAGAAATTTAAAGACTGAATCTGCATCACGAATAAATATCTTTTGTATCGTGTACGCAAACCAAATAACAATAATTAATTGCACGAACGTAAACCAACCGTGAATCAGGCCATACGTTTGATCACTATCACCATACGCCAGCGCATGCCAACCGAACAGTATAAATTGCACGACAATCAGTGCGCCCCAAATTTGAAGCGTACGTCGTTCTGGCAAAATATCTTGCACTAACGCCGGCTTAAAATTTAGTTGTACCAACAAAAAAATCAAAAACACAGGAAATGCAATTTGTGCAAAATTTTCAAACAGCGCGCTCGTAAACGTTTTTGGCAACAACGCAAACGGTAGTAACCAACCAACCATGCTGGCTACCTCCTATTGACGCTTTGAAGGACGCAAGTTTGCAATAATACCTGTAAACAGTGCCAAGATGATACCAATGCCTAACCCAGCACCAGCACCAAAAATGGCAGCCTTCTTTGGTGAAATCGGTTCAGAATCATCAGCTTTTGCAGCCCCTTGAATTGCCACCATCAATCGTGGTGCTGGCATACCTGGCACCAACTTAGGCGCCTTCGTAGCAAAAGCTTGCGCATAACTGTTAGCCAATGCAATTGCTTCTTTTTCATTTGGCATCAATACACGAGCACGCACCGTCAAAGTCCCAGATACTTGTTGCAACTTAGCGTACTTAACAACCGCCGCGTTATCTATTTTTTCAAACCCAGCAACACGCATCAAACGTGTTGTTTCATTCACAATTGTTCGATCATAAGAAACTGACAAGTATGTACGAACCAAATCCTTGTCAGCAGACAAGGCAGACTTTGGATCCTGCATCTTAACATAATTTGCATGACCAATGAACATCGCGCGTGAAGCTGAGTACGTGCCAGATGCCGGTGCGCTGTGCTTAGCAGCAAAGAACATGCCACCAGCTCCAATAATCGCTAATACGATAATCCACCACAAGTTCTTAAATAGGTGGCGTAAAAGGCCAGCCAACGTCATTTGATTATTCATATGTATACTCCTGAAAAATTAAAACTTACTCATCCATTTTGCAAATCTTGTTTGATTTGCGTTGTTGACACTTCTGGTGTCCTAGGCAGATAAATTACCTCTACGTCAGTTTGATCGGCCAGATAGTCAAACTCGCCTTGCCAATCATCCCCCATAACAAATGTATCTACCTGATAAAGAGTCATATCAGAAACTTTTTGTTCCCATGATTCTTCAGGAATAACTAAGTCGACATACCGAATTGCCTCAAGTAATTGCTTCCGCTTTTCAAACTCGAAATATGTTCGCTTATGTTTTTCCTGCCAGTTAAATTCATCTGTCGACAGGGCAACAATTAAATAGTCGCCCTGCTCTTTTGCCCGTCGAAGCAAATTGATATGTCCGTAGTGCAACATATCAAACGTCCCATACGTTATTACACGTTTCATCACTTTGCACCCTTCCTGCAGACCTACATTTGTTTATTATACATGAAAATGCCTATTTGTCGGCTAGTTATCTAAAAAGATTAAAAACAGCTTACGAAAAAAGCACATCCACGAAAGATGCGCTTTAATTTCTTTATGTGTGCTCTAGGATTGACTTGAATGCAAACGCTGCTTCGTCCCCGCCGTGAGGATTAAATCTACTGTTCAATGCCTCCAAAGCGTCGTAATCGTACTCTGCCTTGTTTAAGCAATCGATTAATTCAGCCTCTGAATACGAAACTGGCAAGCCAAGCGTTTCAGCCGTGAAATACAGCCCTCGCTTCACTTGGTATTCTTCCAAATCAGGTTGGAAAAGATAAACCGGCTTATGATATGGTGCGAAATCAAAGAATACACTCGAGAAATCCGTTATTAACAAATCCGATACCATAAACAGCTTATATAGCGAAAACTTATCAGCTGTAATAATTGACCCCGACTGCGTCGCACGAGAGAAATAATGGCCTCGATAGATAACCACATATTCCTTCGCCAGACGTTCCAACGTTGCGTCCGTTAACGTCGTTTGTTCTTTGGCGTCATAACCTCGGAAAGTAGGAACGTAAAGCAACACCTTTTTATTGCTCTTGATCCCTAGTTCCTTCTTAATGCGCTCTACATTAGTTTTACCTTCGTACCGTTCAACAATCTTTTTTCGTAGTTGCCCCGCATTAACAAATCGCTTTGTTCTTGGGAATACTTCCTTAAACTTATCAAGATCGTAATCACTATATGTAAACATATAGTCAAAAGCCACCTTGTCGTACCAATGCTGCACTAATGGCGCCAAGCCGATTTCTGTATGTCCCAACGCCTTCATTGGCACACCATGCCAGAATTGAATATATACATTATTATCGTGCTTAAAAGGAATTAGACGATCAATACTCGAATTAGCCACCCAATACTTTGAACGCAATAGGTGATAGAAAAACAATGGTGAGTTTGATGAAATTTTATTTGTAATTTCCGCCTGTTTAAAATCTGCCGGTCGGTTAAATGCCCAAACCAACTTGTAATCCGCATACGCTGGGTCTTCTCGGATTAAGTTAAATGCCTCTTTCGGCGTGTCGGAAAATTGCCTACCACTGTATGAGATAAATAATATTTGCTTTTCGTTCGGCTTAATAAATAGCTGGAGAAATTTAACCATCGTTACACCAACCCAATAATATAGCCAACCAAAGAGCGTTGAATTTTTTATAATGTTTTTTATTTGTTGTGCATGAATCAAAACGCTAACCTACCTTAATATCCTTATATTATAACAAAGAAAATACGGATATGCGGTTAACCTTATTAAACTCACATCTTTCAGTAATATAACGGCAACAAAAAAGGCACAAACCGAGCGGTTTGTGCCTTTTCTATGACCTTGTCTCTTTATTAAACCATATCAATAAATCGCTCACGGAATCGCAAGTGAATCATTGATCCAACCATTAACATCAGCAACGTTAATAACCAGAAGAATAATGCGTTTGAAGCCTTGTCCCAGAACCAAACATGATACAAGAAAGCGTCTCGGAATGATTCCAATACATAGTAGAATGGGAACATCTTAATAATCGTCACCAGTACAAATGGCAAATGCTTAGCGTCCATATTAATTACAACGCCCGAAGTAAAGAAAATCAACCGGAAAACCGCAGACATAGCCGGCTTATAGTCCGGAATAATCACTGTTAGCGTAGAATTAATCAAGTTGTGTGCCAGAACAGTTGAGAACATTGCAATGAAAGCATACACAAACTGTAACCAGTGTACATTTGGCATTTCACCAAACACTAGTAATAACACCAGCATTGCCACAGTCATAACAAAAAAGCGACGTAGCTCTTCCAACATTGGCATCACAGGAGCAACTGACATAGGGAAGCGGATTTTAGTCAACAATCCTAGTTGTGACTTAATTGACGTCAACCCCTTATTAAACGACCCTTGAATAAAGTACCATGGCACAATTCCAGTTAGCAGCCACAAAATGTACGGCTGCCCATTCACTGTGCCGTTGTACATACCCATACCAAAAACAAGGAAGTACGTTCCAATATAGATTGTTGGTTCCAAGTAATCCCAAATAGATCCAAGATAATTATCCGCCCAACGTGACTTAACATTAAATCGCGCTAAACGGTTGGCAATCGGTGCGTTTGAAAAGATTTCACGCATCACTTGCAAAAAATCAGTCATGTTATTTCTCCCTACTTCGCACTCAAATCATCAGCCATATGTTCAACATTTAACTCATGAATTTTCTCTGGTGACCAATTCGTAATTAAATGCGAAGGATGCTCAACAATATTTTTCATACCTAAGTTGAGAATAACCTTATCAGCAACGAAAACCGTTAACAGCAATAAAACAACCAAGATGGTCTTATCTACTACCGACCACCGCTCAGCTGAATGTCGATTGTGCGTTGACTTATAAATTGATGTTTCGATTTCAGCTGGCAAAACATCATTGCCCGTTATCTTGCGTTCACGCTTCAACGACTTTTCGTATAATTCATCCAAGCTAAAGTTCTGCTGCGCAGTTCGATATTCATTACGATACTTAGTTTGTTCCTTACCAGATAAAGCCTTGTAGTCAGCAATGAATTTATCATATGCGTTCATAACTTCTTCTGTAGGCCCGAACATTCGCACTTCACCATAGTGCATCCAAAGTACCCGATCGGCCATTTCACGAACTTGGCCTAGCGAGTGTGACACAAAGAAAATCGTCTTTCCTTGTTGCTGGAATTCCTTGATTTTTGCCAGTGACTTACGATTAAACGTTGCATCTCCAACCGACAATGCTTCATCAACAATCAAAATGTCCGGATTTGTGTGTACAGAAATTGAAAAACCAAGTTTTGACTTCATACCCGATGAGTAACTTTTAACTTGTTGATCAATGAAATCACCCAATTCAGAGAACGCAATGATTTCATCCATTTTCGCATCAATTTCTTCATTTGTTAATCCTAGCATAAGGGCCTTGAGTCGAATGTTTTCACGTCCACTCATATTTCCCTTCAAGCCAGCATTAATCGCAATTAACGATGTTTCACCGTTAATCTCAATCTCCCCTGAAGTTGGTGGCACAATACCCGCAACCATCTTCATCAGCGTTGACTTACCTGAACCGTTGTTTCCAACGATGGCAACCGTCTCACCTTCAAAGGCCTCAAAATTCACTCCACGAACAGCCCAAAACTTTGGGAAGTTCGTCTTGAAAAAGAGTGACTTCATCTTATCAGACTTTGTAGGAGCCATTTCATATTGCTTTGTGACGTACGATGCTCGCACCTTCACTTGTCGCTCTTCTTCAGCCACAACATTATCTCCATCGTTCTAAATAATTGCACGGTCTTTAAATTTTTTAAAATAAAAAGAATACCGTCAATAATTATACCCCTAACCTGTATAAAAAAGAACATTCGCTTAACAGAAGCGAATGTTCTTTTGGTTATTCTTAAAGACTACATGTGCCAATCGAGTACTGTCTTACCCCAATTCATCGTCAAGTCCTCATCAAACGCATCCGTAATGTCTTTGATTTCGGTAACATGCTTGACGTTTTGCACCAACAATTCTAAACGTTCCTTAACCGCGTGATTATTCGCGACCAAGTCAATCGCCATTTGGAAATCTTCGCGGGATGAACGCGTTGTTCCTGCCAACGTAATCCCCTTTTCCAACACCATTCGTGTATTAATGGCAATTGGATTTTCTGAAACACCAGACAAGACAATTGCCCCACGCGGATTGATAATATCAATAATTTGATTTGTCGCCGCTTCTGACCCACGACCACCAACGGCCTCAATTGCTTGATCCAGTTTCAAATCAGCTGGTACTTCATCAATTTGGACTGTATTGGCAAAACTGATAAAATCCAACTTTTCTTGATGCTTTCCAAACACATAGAGTTCTGAGTCTGGGAACATTTCACGCGCAACAACTGCCGTCATATACGCGACATTGCCATCACCCCAGATACCAATTTTATCTTGTCGGTTAATCATCGTTTCCTGCAAACGGCGTACAGCCTGTACAGCAACGGACACAACCTCTAAAAAGGCATTCATCGTCGATTGCGCACCAGCAGGTATCTCAATCAAACTTTCTGGTTCAATTGTGACATATTCACGCATAAAACCATCTTCCGTAGAGGAACGGAACGTTGATGATCGCAAATAATTATCTGCAATTAAATTATCATGGCCATGTGCATGCGTGGGAATCATGACAACTTTGGTCCCAGGCGTAAAAGTGCCTGTATTATCACGCACCACTTCACCAACTGCTTCGTGAATCAAAGCCATCGGCAAACGTGCAGCTAAAACTTCCTTATCTCGTGTTCCGGTGTAATAACGTTCATCTGCTCGGCAAATTGACATTAACGTTGGTCGCACAATTACCTTACCTGGTGTATTCAAATCTGTTGACGTCGTCACGCGTTCAATTTGGCGGACACCTGTCAAACGGTAAACATTATTGAACATCCAAATTCTCCCGTGCAATGATGTTAGCAATACGCAAATCGTAAGGTCGTGTCACCTTGATATTAGACTCATCGCCAGCAACAATTCCAACTTTGTGTCCTGCCAGCAACATCACCTTAGCTGAATCAGAAAGAATGTTGCGTTCTTCTTCAGTCATATTATTATATTGCGTCTCAAAGGCCGTAATGTTAACTGTTTGTGGCGTTTGACCCTGATACATTTCATCACGAACTGGAATATCTGTAATCATACCGTCCTTGGCGCGGACAATCGTGTCAGTTGCGCCAATAACCGTATCAACCGCCTTATACACCTTGGCAGCTTCAATATTATCCATGATAATGCGTCGTGAGATAAACGGGCGAACAGCATCGTGCATAACCAATACATCGTCCGCGTTCAAGCCGAAGTTATCTTTGATGTAGTTAATAGCCCCCATCACAGTATCGTTACGTTCGGCACCGCCTTCAATCACAACAATGCGTTGGTCATCGATATACTTGGCAATCAAGTCCTTTGCGTACTGCATCCACTTGGGGTGAATTGACACAATGATCTTGTCAAATTCAGCAATCAATGAAAACTTCTCCAACGTATGGATAATAATAGGCTTATCTGCCAAATTCAAAAATTGCTTTGGACGCTCTGTGTGCCCCATTCGGCTACCGATGCCACCTGCCATTACTTGTGCATAAATCATTTATCTACCTACTCCTTAGTAAAAAACCTTGCGTGCTTATTTTCTGACTTAATTGGCGTTTGCCAATCTCCAAAAAATTGCGTTAAATATTGATTGAAATTTTGTGGGATATATACTTCCGCACCCTCGAAATTTTTCATGATCAACGGGGCAAAAATATTACCATTAAATATTTCTTTTCTCCCATACATACCATTCAGGACCCCAATAGCATTAGGGTCCTGAATACCGCGAACCAAACGATTTGACGCTTTAATTTCCAATTCAACGAAACGATGCGTTTGTTTATAAGAAACTATTTTTCTTAGACCTCGCTTTAACGGCACAATTTGTGCATCATCTGGGAAATTTCCTGTCGACCTGGCGACGTTTCGTAAAACATTTAAAACTTTATGCGCCAATAAGAAAACCTTTAACTTAATCCCCATCTGTACCTGATCAACTGGAAAAATATCAATAAACACACCGTGATTAATTTTATAATAATCTGATTGTGCGATAGTCTCCGAATCAACTACTCGCGCATTCGGCACCAATGTATCCTCGTCTTCTTCAGTCATCAATCGAAATCTTGAATTAGTTGGTTGATAATGCTTCATCAACCAGTCGTAGTCCTCACGAAATAAACCCACGTCTAAATCATCATCCCATGGAATAAAACCATCATGGCGCACAAGTCCAAGCATACTGCCACCAAGCAGTAACAACCGCCGGTTATTTTGTGATGCAAAGTTAGCAAGATCCTGCAACATTTCGCGTGTAAGTGCTTGAACCTCGTTAATCGTCATTTCATGCTTAACCATGAAAGTACCCCATTTCAAAATTCAGTATGTGTTAAGTATAGCAAAAGTGTTAACAACGTCAATTTTATTATGTAAGCAAAAAGCCGAGCACAACGTCTCGGCTTTTTGCTTATCGATAAATTATCGAAAATCAACAAAATTATTTTCTAGCGCGTCAACAAATCGTTTAGATGCCTTACCATCTAAGTCATCGAAGTAATATGCCAAAAAATTATCCAGGCTTTGAGGATTAAATTCATTGACTCGCTCAATCTCCGTCACCAAAGAATCCATATCCCTAACAATTGGTCCAGGAACAAATTCTTGATAATCCACATAAAAATCTCGTGAAGCCGTGTATTCTTCAAGGTCTGGCGCAAAGAATATTGTCTTCTTCCGCAACAAGCTATATTCAAATACAACCGACGAGTAATCAGTAATTAATGCATCCGAAACTAGCAATAAGTCATTAACTTCCCGGTACGAAGACACATCATAAAAGAAGTCCGCATATTCTTCAGGAATTTGCACCTTGTTTTTCACGAAGGGATGAATCTTAAACAACACGACATACCCAGCTGCAGATAGCTTAGTATATAGCTTTTCAAAATCAATCCAATCAAAGTTGTAGTACGCCGACCTTTGGCCATTGCCACGAAAAGTTGGTGCAAAAAGCACAACTTTTTTACCTTTAATAAAGGGTAATTCTTCTTCAAGTCGAGTAACAACCGACTGCTTATAAGTCGTATCGAAAAACATGTCTGTACGTGGTGCACCAAGAGGCAACACCTTCCTGTCATCTATGCCGAAACCTTCAGCATAGAATGGTGCCACATGCTTCGAAGAAACAATCGCCCAGGTATAATTTTTATGGTTCTTGGATGTTGGCTTAGGCCCACCTGGTAACCCCATTCGACTAAACCCAAATGTTTTGAAGGCACCCACTGCGTGCCAAACCTGAATTAAATTCACGTTATCCCGAATTTTCAACGGATACACTAGCGGATAAAAATCATCCAGCAACACGTGTTGACTAGTTGCGATTAGCCAAGCAATTTTCGTGTACTCACTAAACGTTTTTTTAGCTGAATTTGTTTTTTTAAGCATATAGCTAATTTTCAAGTCGGTTTGACGTGACTTGATTTCTCGATCGATATACTCAAAATTCCCAGTTAGATTCGATCGCGAATCCGATAAAAACGCTACTGCATCTTTACGAATTGGCAATAATGTGAATATCTTATACACAATTCTAAAATATGCTTTTTTAGATTTATTAAAAAATTTTTTGAACTTTTTCTTTATTTTAGTGAACATTCAGAAATAGTGCCCTCATCTTCTAGTTAATCTTTTAACGAATTTGCGAACTGATTTCAATGGCGTCGCAATTTGATAACTGATAGGTCGAACGAACTTTTTATTTGCTGTTACAAATCCCACATTAGTAACCAATCTTGGAGTGCCCCCCGGAGTGGGATATAATCCGTATGAAATAAACTCATCGTCCTCACCTATTTCAATAGGCATTTGCAACGCTTTTCTAAATTGCGTCGATCCATGGGAATGAATCTTACTCAAAGCAACGACATTCCCATTTGCCTCAACAGCGCCTAAGTATTTTTCTTTTTTAGTCTCATCAAGAATGGCATTGTATGAATCCACTAATTTTAAAGCGGCACTTTCAACATTTAAACTACCAAAGTAAGCGTTTCGTTTTATCTCATCTCTAACGTTCAATTGCATCATTTTATTATAAATACTGTCCATTGGAAATGCATCCAGATCAAAGAAATCATCAACAACCTTTTGGTACGAATCTAACATTGATCTGTCTATAGAAAAATCCTTAATGAACGCAACAAAATCCTCCAAAGAGTAAAATGTTGGTCCGAATCCACCGTCTGGCATATTAACATCTGTGTATGTATGTGAGCCATTCACATACTCATCATTATCCGGAATGAAGAAAGCGACCGGAACATGTCGTTCAACAGCATCATACAAATATGACGAAAAATCAGTTACGAAAAGATCGTAGTCAGTTAAATTCACGCTACCAGAAACAAACTTGACCCGTGAATTTTGTTCGAGCTTATTCCCTAACACGTTGTACATTATTGGATGAAGTTTAATATCTAATTCAATATCTCGGTTGATAAATTCATTTTCTAGATTATCATTTCCAACCAACGTTTGAAGTGTCTTAAAAATCTCCGATCGAATCATTTTTTCCTCGTTTGGCATCCAACCGGTTTTCGTGCTTCTACCTAGCATGAGACTTGCACGCCACGATGGTGCAAACAGCACTTTCATACCTTTTCGATTCTTCAAATCGTGTGATTGGTAGTTAGCGATATTTAAGCGGGAATCAAATCGAGGCATCCCAGATAACAAGACCATATCTGAATCAAAATGATATTCATTCAACAAGTAATCACGTTCGAATTTTGAAGAGGCAACAATCAGCTTATAAAAGTCTTGCTTCTCTCTACTATTTAATCGAGCCATTTTTGCATGTAGCACCCCATGCTGCAAATACACAACATTTGGATTAAAGAAACCCGAAGCTTTTTTCAACTGATATGCTGAGTACGGAGAAAATTCATTCGCATCCTGAAATGACGTTATAACGTATGTAGCAGTCAAAAAAAGTTTCCGATGTGTTAATGATCCATATGGTACCAGTCTATCTTCAAATTCAGCATAACCTGGTATATAATCTTCGAATCCATCATGAACAATATAATAACGCTTAATATTGTCATTTTTATCCTTATCATTTAGAAACTGAAAGAATGCATTGTCAATTTTCCCAACAAAATCCGAATACAACCAGACCTCTTCTGTACTATTTTGTTGCTCACGTAAATCTGAAAAAATGGGCAAATTTCCATACAGCTCAAAAGCAACTGCCTGTTGGTATGATACATAGTCAGAAATATCAGCCTTTGTAAGGGTAAAACTAAAATTATTTAAATTCATCCGTAAATACCGACCATCAGGAAGGTGCACTGTATCATTTCCAGACGACAACGGTACTAATCGAGAATTTTTGACGTCTACCAAATTAGTCCTAAACGTATGACCAAACATATGGAATTCAAATTCTACACTACTGCTGATTTCATCCAATGGAATTTTTGTATCAAAAGCATAGAAAGTATATAACTTATGTTTTTGACCTAAATATGAATATGAAGAAACATAAGTATCAATTAACCGGCCTTTATCCCCATCAATCTTTACACTTACTTCAGGTCGATACTTATCCGTAAAGTAAAATTTCATAACGGCAGATACCCTAAGGGCTCCATCTTGCAACTCTAAGCCTGTAAGAATAACTTCAAAATGTTTATCTTCTAAAATCACCTCACCGTCTTGTATCACTTGGATAGAATTCCCTTTTGGGTGTAGCTCTATATCTCCACGCATCTCCACAAACTTATTAATTATAAATTGACCTGCATTTTTATTAGCACCCATACCTGTTGTAAAAATTTCAGGTGAAATACTTCTTAAAATACGTTTCATTGAATTATTCCAAGAGGTATACTCGGCCTCATTTAGGTGCATTGGGAACAACCTTGACATTTTCAAGCGAGCACCAAATTCGTTCAGAAGTATCCCCGCACCCGCGGGTGAAACATAGTCACCAACGATCAGTTTTTCAACAACTCTGTCGGCCCACTTCAAGATCATTTTGTAAGACGTAACTGAGCTACTATACTTATCAACAGTAGAGTACTTGTTTTTTAGATAGTGATAAGTAATCCCTTTTGAAATTCGTCCGAGGCCGTTACCAGAACTGACATACTGCGCAACAAAAATGGAATCTTCTGCGTATGGCAAATCCTCTTCAAAATAGATTTTATTATCTTCCAAATTACGAATTAAAACATTCAAGCGTGCTTGCGCAATCCAATAATATTCATTTTCAGAATAGACACTGCCTTGAATATTTGGGAATACTTTTGGCGATTTCCATGTAAACCGATACCTCACTTTATCTGTAGTGGGGTGTCTACTTACAGTCATGCTACGGACGTTAGTTGGGAAACCATACTCAGAAAATTGGCGTTCAGAATATTCGTTAAAATAGTATTCCGGATAAGTAACAATGTTCACATCAGTGAATTCTGAAGAATTCAACAAATCTAGAACGCTTGAAAAATCACTTTGGCCAAAAAAATCATCTGAGTCCATAAATGTAATCCACGTCCCCGTGGCGTGCGTTAACCCAAGATTACGTGCGTGAGATACGCCTTTGCCTTCGCCGTCCAACATTACTATATTGGCCTTTGTATATTTTCGTTGAAAATCTTGAGCCACTTGAAGTGAATCATCCGTGGAACCATCATCGATGATAATAACCTCAAAATTTTCAAAATCCTCACTGCTTTTTTGTTTAAATATTGAATTCAAAGTTTCTGTAATCGTTAGTTCCGAATTATACATTGGAACTATGATAGAAATTTTATCGTCCATTAATCAGTTTCCTCTCTTAACAAATACAAACTTCAACATAGTAACCAGTATAATTAGACTTACCAAACTAATAATAAATCCTGCTTTTAACCCTGGAGTACTATATTTCAAATGCACATTTTTTGTATCTTTAGTTACTTTTAACCCCAGAAATCCATCATTTACCTCAATTAATTTGGCTCCAGAATTTTTATTTTTTACCTGCCAACCCGATGAAAACGGAATATTAGTAATAACAATGCCATTTTCTCCGGAAAGTTTGATATCAACACTAGAATGAGTCTTATTTACTAATTCCGCCGTATTGTTAGTACTTGAAATTTTTTCAAGTTGCTTATTAGCCGCCGAGAGGTTGGTTTTCTCCACAGAGAAATTAAAAGCAAAATCACCTGAATGATCAAAAGTCACATCAATATATTGAATCTTGTTATTCCGAGTTGATATTCCTGCATTCATCACACCTTCAGTTTGTTCAACAAAGTTAGCTCCTGCCCAAACAGAATTCTGCGCAATTGCTGTTTTCCCATACCCTGGAACAGTGAAGCTCATCTTCCAAGGCGTGTCATCGCTTAGTACCACATTCTCAAAACTCTGTATCTTATCAAATTTTGATAACGATCCATTTTGTATTTCAGCAGTCTCTTTCCATTGCATAAATTTAGAGATTGGCGTTACCTTTAAGTTCTTATACTCAAGCAACAATTGCTGTGTTCCGACACCTACGTTATCGTCCGACACAGGAATTCTAACTACAGAATTGGCTTTATAATTTCGCACAATCACTTTATCTCGAAGTACCTTAAGATTTTTAGTGTTTACATTTTTCAAAGATACATTTTTAACAACACCCAAGTTACCTTCTTCATTGCTAGCCTTCACATTATTATTAGACGCTACACCATGAATTAACATAATCTCTTTTTCTGCTGGAGTGGCTTTTTTAAACCTACCTAGTGAATAAACTTGATTATTATGAGCATACCAAGCTTCACGTTTAGAGAAAGGATTTGAAAACAAGCTATACTGCCCATCATGGGATAAACGTTTTGATCCTGGGAATTTCGAAACACCAGATGTATCACTTCCTATAGAATAATTTGCTCCCAAACTCATTGCCAATAAATATCTATCATCCAAGTGTCTAATAGGATATGAAGCAAGTGTCCCAGCTATCTTATTATCCATTCCAAACTTTATCATCGAAGGCATTGCCGTCGATACATAGGTACCAATACTATGTGCTGGAGATAAGAAATCATTCAAAATTCCAAAGCCAAAAAAATCATACGAAGTTTGCTTATCATATATAGTATGCACGTCGTGTTTATTTGATAATACTTTTGCAACATCAATTGGCAAATCAAGGCGTTTAGTCAAACTATTTCTATTGATAAAACTTACATTGACAGTAGAATTTTTGCTTGAAAAAATACCAATGTTTAAACTAAGAATCATAGAGATAACAACCAAAGCTGAAACGCGCAATGTTTTAGTATGCGGCTCAGCTAGTGCAAAAATTACGACATACCCAATGAACGCGACCGTAATGTTTATAACCGTGCTTAACGAAATTCCTTGCAGATAAAATGAAGGCATTGCTAAAATCACGAACACCATTAGAACAAATGCCATGCGTCGCTTTTGAGTTTGCTTTTCCTGCTCGGTTGCCGTCATTAAACTCATAAATCCTAATATTGGAAGAACAAATAAAACAAACATCCATCGATTTGTTGGCATATTTCCAAGAGAAAAAACAACCGCAAAACATGGAAACATCAGTGCTACAGTTGATAGCAACAGAAGCACAGACACAACTTTATATTTTTTAATATTAGTTAACAACCAAGCGAATCCCAAAGTTACCGCGCCACTAGAGAACCCTTGCAAATATGCCATCAAAGGCGTACCAGTACCCGTAACGCCAACAGGAATCGTTAACAATCTCAAATAATAAGATAGCCCGTACAAAGCAGGAGTATTTAACAATCCACTACCCGCACGGGGTGAATTGTGTAATGTTATATACACTGGAACCAAAAAAACAGCAGCGATACCAACAGCTAATGAAATTAAAAGTATAGACTTTAGCCAAAATCCAATAGCGTTTATTCCTTCAGCTGCAATTTTATTTCTTTCAATAAAAAACTGAACAACGAACACTATTAGAGTAACCAAGGCCAGTACAATTCCCCAATAAAAACTATTTAATATAAGTAACGGAATGGTTATAAGTATAAGTTTATAATTTCCATCGAAAAAAATTCTTTCTACTCCTACTATCAAAATTGGTAAATATATCAGAGCGGTTAAAAACGGCGAATGGTTAATCGCTGCATAAAAACCAAAAGTTGCAAAAACATAGGAGATTGATCCGACCACCAAGGTACCACCCTTAAAGCCAAACTTGGAAGCCATGAACGAAAAAGAAACGCCCGCCGCAATTAATTTCAAACCGATAATTAATTGATATCCCATCGCTATATGAGCGGCACTAAAAAATAAAATTAAATATGCAAACGGATCACCAACAATGTAGTACGAATATGCCGTAAACCAATCCTGTCCGGTCCCTAAATTCCACGACCATGTGCCCACTCTGAAAGGATGCTGAATAAACGACCAAACCATTGTACGGAAGTCTTTAAAAATCGGTAGGTATTGCCTAAAGGCATCATCAGTTACCAACATAGACTTGCCGGATAAAATTAATAATCCAAAGGTCGATATAATCACTATTCCCACAACAGCAATAGTCCAAAGTAAATCTTTTGTTCTTAACTTTGAATTATCGAATATCATCATTTTCACCCTCACTTCTTTTTTTCATAGATTCCGCAGTTAAGAAGTCTTCTACAAAATACAAAGGACGGTTTTTTGACTCATAAAAAATTTTGCCAATATAGGTTCCAGCTATCCCTAAAGTAATTAACTGAAGTCCACCTAAAAATAACACGGCTGTCATTATTGACGGAAAACCTGGAACGTCCTTTCCTAAGAAAATAGTTTGAATAAGAATAATGATTCCGTATACAAACCCGAACAAAGCAAACACGCTACCTATGTAGGCCGCAAAAGTCAACGGTGCTGTGGTGAAAGAAGTAACGCCATCGATAGCCAACTTCATTAATTTTTTAAAATTAAATTTTGTTGTACCGCCCACTCGTTCAGCTGCATCAAAAAATATTTCTTTTTTTCTAAATCCTACCCAACCATACATTCCTTTCATGTATCGAGATTGCTCTCGAAGCTGAATGAATGCATCCACAACTTTCCGGTCTAATAATCTAAAATCTCCTGCATTTGGATAGATTTCAACACCTTGCTCAGTAACGCCTTGTAAAATTTTATAATAAAGTTCCGACGTTTTTTTCTTTAACCACGGCTCTCCTACTCGTTCCTGACGGGTAGCATATATGTCATCATACCCTTGCTCCCACCATTTTAAAAACTCGGGAATCAAATATGGCGGATGCTGCAAATCTGAATCCATCATTATAACTGCGTCTCCTTCTGCGTGATCAAGACCCGCCAAAAGAGCCGTCTCTTTCCCATAGTTACGTGACAAATCAACTATTTTAACTCGTGAGTCATTTATCATAATTTTCTGGAGAATTTCCACACTCTGGTCCTTAGAACCATCGTTAGAAAAAACCAACTCAAATTCATATCTTTCTACGGAATCGATTACCTGAGTAATCGCATCATAAAATGGTTTTAAACTCTCCTCTTCATTGTAAAAAGGAACAACAACTGACACTAACATATACCTACTCCATTTTCTATATTCGATATATTTTATCATAAATTTGAGGTTTCATTCTAAATTTGCTAGACTAGACAGTATTATTGTGAAAATATTAAATTTGGTAGGTACATTCATGTTGAAATTTATACAAAAAAACATGTCCATTATTTCCTATATTTTTTTCGGTGGACTAACCACGCTTGTGAGCCTTGGATCTTATTCGCTATTCATTGTTCTTTTCCACATGAATTACCAAATAAGCAATATTCTCTCTTGGATTTTGTCCGTCACATTTGCATATTTTACAAACAAACATTTTGTTTTCAAATCAAAACCAACATCCTCACACGAATCACTAAAACAAATATTTTCTTTTTTTTCAGCTCGTATAAGTACATTAATATTGGAAATAATCATCTTATGGGTAGGAATTACATTATTACACGGTAATGAGTATGTCTGGAAGTTTATTGATCAAATCATTATCCTTGTAGCTAACTACGCCGCAAGTAAAGTAATATTTAATAAAAAATAACTAAATGAAAATGCTATAATCCCCTTGCGATTGATACTCAACATTTTATTATTTCGAGTATCAACCGCAAGGGGATTTATTATCTAGAAAACCAAAATATATTCATCTGAATTTAAAGCCGACTTAGTTTGGAGTATTTATCGTCAACAGAATCGGTGCGGGATTTACCTACCGGAACCATCTGTCTGAATGGACTTTTCGGAATCACCCAATAAAAAGTGGGTATTTAATTTCACACAAGCGTAATTTGGCAACGTAGCACTAGCGCATAACATCAGCGAAACCGAAAATAGTACACCGACTATTCAAACGTTTTCTTGCGCCTTCAATTCGCAAGGAAACGTACACATCAAAACCATTCAACAGTTACATAGCGAATCACGTTGTGCAACGCATCCTATACCGGCCTGGTACGCCATAATGGAACGTTGGTGGAACAAATTCAAACCACGTTGGATGGATGAATCCGATGGCAAAAAGTGGCCTCACACCGTACGAATGCCGGAATGAGGCCACTTTTCTTCATAAATTAAATTCCTACTTCTGCACGAACAACATCAACGATGCGATCGACATAAGCCCCAACTAATTCTTCGGTTTGGGCTTCTGCCATCACACGTAACAAATCTTGCGTACCTGAAGGACGTACCAAAACGCGACCGTTGTCACCCATTTCGGCTTCTACTTCAGCAATCACTTGCTTAATCGCTTCGTTCTCTAGCGCAGCCTTCTTGTCTTGGACCTTCACATTAACCAACTTT